>JAACDH010000053.1 GCA_009936995.1 Rhodobacterales bacterium | reverse complement strand
GCTGTGCACTTCGGTTACACAAGGGTTTCGTAGTTTCCGGACGCGGCCGCCCGCTTGGTCGATGGTCATTGTGTACGCTTCAGCATCGCCTGTCTTCAGACGCGCGAAGCTACAGAAGATGCAGTTCGCTTCGCAGACATTGGTGGCGTTGATGTGGAGGTTTCGGTTGAACCAGGTCCAGTCGCCGTGCATCCGCTCACGGACGTGATTGGCGAGCGCACCGATGGCCGCCAGCTCGCGACTCTCGAACAGCTGAACGCCATCTTCGAGGGTGAGTCGCTCTTGGGCGAGCACCTTGTCGCGGATCTCTCCGAGGCCAGTGGCTTGAAGACTGCGGTACACGACAGATGAGAGCGTTTGCGTAATCATTCAGGCCTCGCCTTGCGGGGAGTGTTTCGCGTTTAGACCGGTCCAACGGACCATCAATTCGTTGTCTAGACCGATCCGGTCGAGGATGCGGGAGACGACTGTATCAACAAGGGCTTCACGGGTAACTGGATGGCTGTAAAAGCTAGGGCTAGCCGGCAAGATGATGGCGCCCGCTTCGGTCACAGTGACCAGGTTGCGAAGGAGCACCAAGCTGTAGGGGCTCTCACGGAGGACCATCACCAACGGCCGACGCTCTTTCAGCATCACGTCGCAGGCACGACCCATCAGATCGTTGGAAACGCCCGTCGCAACGCGTCCAACAGAACCCGCACTGCACGGCACTACCACCATCGCATCGAATCGAGCCGAGCCAGACGCAAACGGAGCGGTCATGTCGTTCGCTCCGTACATGCGAAAGCCGTAGTCGGCGGGGTCGGTGCCAATCTCTTCGTTCCAGACCACACGGCCGAACTTGCTGAACACCACATGGACGTCTAGGTCAAGGCGTTCGCGATGGTCGCGAAGAAAGGCGAGCAGGCGCTGCGCGTAGATCGACCCAGAGGCACCAGATACCCCCACGACGATGCGCCGCGTCATGAAGCACGCTCGACCAGATATCGACCCAGCGCTTCTAGGGCTACGCGCCACTGGCTGACCGGCAGGGCATCGAGAATTTCGATACCCTCTTCGACCCATCCGCGGGCATCGGCAAGAGACTGTTCGAGGGCGCCTGTGTCACGCACTTTCTGCATCAATGCTGGCAACTCGGCCAGGGTTGGGGCGCTGATCTCGAGCTGCGTGCGAATGGAGGGGTCGGCTGCCATGGCGTGAAGCAGGGGCAGCGTGACCTTTCGCTCGCGTAAATCCGCGCCCGATTGTTTGCCGGTACCCGTCTCGTAGTCGAGCACGTCGTCGGTGATTTGAAAGGCGCGACCGACGGAACAACCAAAGGCGTGCAAGGCCCGGGCTTGCGCCTCTTGACCGGTGGCGACGGCCCCGGCCGACACGCACCAAGCGATCAGCGCCGCGCTCTTGCGGTCGATTACTTGAAGGTACTGTTCGAGCGTGGAGGAGAGATCGCCGGCGTGAAGCAGCTGCAGAATCTCGCCCTCGGCCATCTCGGTGACCGCGGTAGCCAGGGTAGTGACCGCCGCATGCCCCCCCTCTTCGCTGGCCAAGAGCACCGCTCGGGCCAAGCAAAAGTCGCCGGTGAGCACGGTGACGGCGCTCCCGAATTGACGATGGGCAGAGAGACGGCCACGGCGCTCGACACCATCGTCGACCACGTCGTCGTGCAGCAACGAACCGAGGTGGATCAATTCGCCCACACACATCAGACGCGCCAACGGTCCTTCGAATCCGACGGCACGAGCGCCCAACGCCGTGAGGGCAGGGCGGAGGCGTTTTCCACCGGCATCCACCAAGTAGCCAGCGACCGCAGGCACGGCCGCTACGTCGCTTTGCACCAGATCGACTAACGCGAGTTCGGCGGCCTGAAGCTCAGACGCCACCAACGCCAACGCAGCGACCGGGCCTTGGATACGGCTCAATGGCTCACCAGCCTTTAGTCCTGATGGCTTGGTCCGCTTTGCCAGATCGCCTAATGACGACGCTTGCGCGGGGGACTCCATGTGTGCTCCTGCGGTACAGAACGATCCGCTTATCCCAGTTTCATTCCCTCTGCAGAGGGGTGCCACATCACGGTGCACACTTGTCATCTTGCAGTGCTAGGGACGCGCGGCATATAGTCCTGTTGCACTACTCACCCGTACTGGGGAACGCATGCGTCTGGTCGCCCTACTTCTACTCGGAGCCTGCTCCGCCTCATCCACCGTCGACGGCAAGGTCATCGACATCTGGGGCGAGCCCATCGCGGGCGCCACCGTGCTGATGGATGGCGTCACCGAGCGTCCATCCACCAACGCCGAAGGCGCCTACAGCTTCCCATCAAAAGAAGGTCCGCAGAAGCTGAAAGCCGGTAAAGAAGGCTATATCCAGGCCGAAGCCGAAGTCGAAGTGGCCACAGAGGGCAACACTGAAGGACCCCTCTTCAGGCTGTACCAGAAGCCGGCCGAGGCCGGATTTTTCCTGGTCGGTCCCAGCGAGTACCACAAACTCGAGCCGCAGATGGTCCACACCGTTGGCAACTTCGACCCCACCCGTGGGCTGAAATCAGTTGGCGATCTAAAGACCGATCGCGAGAGCCTAGAGATCGTCTTTCACACCGAACTCAAGTACGAGGAGATCCTCCGGCTCGATCTCGAGCTACATAAACTTACCTTCGTACAACAAAAGAAGATGGACGGCGCCCTGGGCGAGCAAGAGGTTAGCGTCAATCTCTACACCAGTGATGTTGAGATCCCCATCGAGATCAACAAGACGGTCAGCCGCACCGACTACACGATCACGCCCTCCACCAAGCTCGAGCCTGGTTTCTACGCGTTCCAGACCCAAGAGCTGCTCGATACGCAAGATCAAGAGATCTTCGACCGTATTCCCGAATCTCTTCGTGTGGTGTTCCCGCTCGAGTACAAGTAGCTTCGGCTTCAGATAGGCGGCGACGAGTCGCTTCGTCGCAACATGCCATTTCGTGGCAACAAGGGTGCATTCGCGCCCTTTTTTGCGCCCTGAAATCGTCGTTCAGCTGGTGGGGATGTTGATCACAATCGTACCGGTAGGCATCGGAATCGACACCATGTTCTCAGCAGCGCCAGGAACCTCGACCGCAATAGCAGGCACCCGCAGAATCCACCGTGACCAACCGCTCGACACCACGGAGAGCGAGGCCCAGGCCCACAAAGTCCTGGCCCGGCACCTCTGGCACGGGCTCATCACCTGCCTGTAGAACCGCACCTTCGGCATCTGGTGCGTCGACTAGGTCAAACCGACCCGTGCTGTACGTCGTGTCTCCGTCGATGACCCAGCCTTCGTAGGTCCAGTCATCCGACAGTAGCGGCAGCGTGAGCCCGGGCGTCAAGCCATCCTCCTACACCCACCAGATCCCCGTGAACCAATCCTCTGCTGCGAGGGTGCTGAAGCTCTCGACGACGTACTGCCCCGCAACGCTCAAAAAATCCGCTCCTGTTGCAAAGGAATGGTCCGTGATGAGGCCCGCCCCCACATTAAGCGGAGGGTCACTCGCCAACACCACCGCTCCAGACAGGTCCGCTATATCGATCGGCTGAATAACCAGCGCAATACCCTCGATATACCGCACATTACCTGGATAGGTCGTGCCATTGCCCGTCGTCAGTTCCGACGGGTTGGCGGCAAATCGAAACAGCGGACGGTCCCCGTTCAAGCCATGGCCTTCTGCGGTGTCCTCGAACGGCCAAAGCGCGTACTCGAACCCCATCGGCAACTCGGGTAAGTCCGCATACGTTCGGCTCACGCGCGCGTCCGGCGTGGTGCAGGGCATCTCCGTCGACGTACTCCGCTCCGCCGGCGCAGGTCCACAGCCGTCGCAAAGCACCAAAACCACCGACCATCCGTACAAGTTTATCCAACTCTCCTCATCCGAGGACAACCAGAAACGCCTGATCCAAGCGTCATAAGACGCCGACCTGTCCGATGTATTCGTTAGACAGCGCCGGGCCAAACATCAATCGTACGCATGTACAGACCCAAGCTGTCGGTCAAATAGGCCGACAGATCGGTGTTTCAGTCTTCCCAGGACCATATGCGTAGGCCCTCGGCGCCCGTAGCCAACCATCGGCCCCGGGGACTGAAAGCCACGCTGGTGACCGGTGCGTTGAACGCGCGAACCAGATCCGGACGAACGCGACGGTCCATACTATCCATTCGCGCCAAGGCCACCGCACCACTTCGGGTACCTAGGCCCAGATAGGTACCGTCGTGACGGATATCGCCGGCGGTGAGATCGGGCAGGCGCATGGAGTGGGGCTGACCGCCCTTTTGTCCCCACACGCAGATACCGGTGATGGTGACCCCGACGATCCACAGGTGACTGGCCATCAGACGGTGAACCGTGCTGTCGAGATCTTGCGGGAATCGTCCCTTCGGGAACGGAATGACTTTGAGTCCGGCGGGCGTGGACCGACACAACAGCAGCTTTCCGGTCTCGGACTTGGTGGCCACTACCTTCTTGGGTAGCGCAACGCGGCCCTTTCGCTCGCCCTCACGGCTATAGATGAGCATCTGGCGGCCCTTGCCGGTGTCGCCGATCATGACGACGTAATTACTGGCGAAGAAGCCCTGCATATTGCCCATAAAACTATGCTTACCGGCGATCTCGACACCACCACGTACGGTTCCGACGAACCACTTGCCGTCTCGGCCAATGGCCAGAAAGGTTTTTTGATCATCGTGAATATCGACCACGGCGATCTCACCAAGGTCGTCAGCAATAATCCTGGTTCCCAGTACCGGATCGACCGACACCATTTGGCCGTCGCGAGTTGCACACAGCAATTCCTCGCGTTTCGGGATCCATTTAACGACCGTTGGCCGCTTGACCGGCGGGCGAAGCACTGCTTCAAGTCCCGACCGTTCATGCAGATAATGGGCCTCTGTGACCTCTCGACTCATGCTGCGGACTTTACAGCAGTTGCGAACGTCGCGGTTGGAAAACTACTCGGGCCGCCGCTCGGACACGATGTGGCCACGCTCTTCATCGTTAATCGGCACGGGATACGATCCGGTAAAACAGGCTGCACAGATGTCAGAGCCCGCCACAGCGACCAGCCCTTCGTTGGACAGGAAAGTGACGCTGTCACAGCCAAAGAGTTTCGACAGCGTCTCGCTCAACTCAACGTCGGACAGCGGACCGGCGACCAGTTCGTTCTTGGTGGGCATGTCGATGCCGTAGAAACAGGGGTTGCGAACCGGCGGCGAAAAGATCGCCACGTGCAATTCGGCAGGCCCCAAGCGCCGTACCATTTGAACGATTCGACGCATCGTGGTTCCACGAACAATACTGTCGTCGACCAACACCACACGTCGTCCCTTGAAAATCTCGCGGATGGGGTTGAGCTTGAGACGCATGGCGGCTTCGCGCGAGGCTTGGTCGGGCATGATGAAGGTGCGGCCGCTGTACCGGTTCTTGATGAACCCCTCATCGCAAGGCACGCCCAACGCGCGGGCCATGGCATGAGCCGCTGGACGAGAGGTGTCGGGCACAGCGACAACGACGTCACAGGAGAAGCCCTTGTCCTCCCATTCTTTAGCCAAGCGCACGCCGAACTGCTGACGCCTAGTGAGCACGCGCCCACTCTCCATCAAGCTGTCGGGGCGGGCGAAGTAGATGTCCTCGAAGATGCAGTGCTTCAGGGGACGGGGCAGCACCGCGCGAATGATGGGCTCCTCGCCAGGGCGAAAGAT
>JAACDH010000390.1 GCA_009936995.1 Rhodobacterales bacterium | reverse complement strand
TTCTCGGGTCGCCTCCCTCATCGCCCAGCTCGAACAGCAGGGCGCCGAAGTCTGGCTCACCTCCACGGTCCGTAACCGCCACCGCGGCTATCTGATGTGGGGCGCCTTCGAACTCTCTCGGGCCAAGTCCGAGGTCGAGGTGAATGGCATCGTAAAGGTCCTCGACGCCCGAAACACCGAGTGGAAGCTCGATGCCCCCATCGCCTGGGCACATCCCGATGGCTGGGAAGCCACACGCGAAGGCGGCCGCCAGATGGCCGACGCCTACGACGTGGTTTACGCCACCGAGAATGGCGCCCGCTACTCCAACCACTACGGGGCCGCGGCGGTAGACCTTGTGGCCATCTCCCTTCCAAGGTCCCTCACCTTGCACGCGCCCGACGGAGAAATACGAGAATTCGACCTCTCGGACCCACAGCAGACCCGAGATTTCTCGCTGACTCCGGAGCTCATCGAGTGGGTAGAAAAACACTTCGACATGTCAAAGCTAAAG
Source organism: Rhodobacterales bacterium (assembly GCA_009936995.1). GTDB lineage: Bacteria > Myxococcota_A > UBA796 > UBA796 > JAACDH01. The sequence goes on along the minus strand of JAACDH010000390.1, from coordinate 5,785 downwards.
TCCGATTACCCGCACTGGAATGATCAGGGCTGATCCCGCGCCACACAGCCTGATCCAGAAAAAAAATTCAAGTGCCCATCTGCGGCGTAGACCGCCAGTAAATGTAGTTACCGAAACAAGATCTCGGCCCCGTTATAGGCTAGCTCTGGTCGGCGGCTGAGTGGCCTGACCGACGCCCGGGGAATGGATGGCAAACCAACGCAAACAAGAAGGCCCCCTCGAGATCGGGGGATTGATCCTCAAAGCGGGCGCAATCATCGATGGCTTTGTGTTCATGCGAGAGGTCGGCAGCGGCGGCATGGCCAGGGTCCTGCTGGCAAAGGCGCCCGACGGCGAGCTCTGCGCCCTCAAGGTGCTTCGACGCAATCGCTTTCGGACGGGGCTGGTTCGCTTTCGGCGCGAGTTCCGCTCCCTGTCCCGCATCAACCATCCCAACGTCATTCGTGTGCACTGCTACGGAGACGTTCACGGGCACCCATACATCGCCATGGAGTTCGTCGAAGGCCCCGATCTTCACTCCCTGATCCGCTCCTTCCGTTCTTACGAGCCCCAAAAGCGCTGGGCCCGTACCGAGGAATTACTGGTCGACCTCTGCCGCGCCCTTTCCGCCATCCATCGCCGTGGACTCGTCCACCGCGACCTCAAGCCCAGCAATGTACTGGTCACCAAAGACGGCCACTGCAAACTCACCGATTTTGGTATCGTCAAAGACCTCGACCCCTCTCACGACCCCCACCTCAGCACCACCCTGGTAGGAACGTGGGCCTACGCCTCCCCCGAGCAGATCACGGGCCAGGCCATCGACAACCGCTCCGACCTGTACAGCTTGGGCGTCATGCTGTTCGCCATGCTCACCGGAAAGCGCCCCTTTGTGGCCAACGACATGGCTGGATACCTGGCTATGCATCGCGACCGCCCGGCACCCGCTCCACGCGACGTCAACCGTCACATCCCCGCACATCTCGACGAAATCTGCCGTCGACTGCTGCAAAAAGCGCCACTGGACCGGTACCAATCCGCGCAGGAAATCCTCTACCGCCTCGGAGCCGAAGAGCGCGTACCTGCCCCTTCCGCCACCGACGGTTGGGAACCACCTCTGGTGGGACGAGACCTCGAGCTCGAACGAATCACAAACGCAGTTTCGGCACTCACCGATCGTCGCGGCGGCGTACTGGTACTCGAAGGCGACGACGGATCCGGAAAGTCCCGCCTCCTCGACTTTGCCATCGACCGAGCCCGCATGTTGGGTATCCCTCACCACCGCGCCGAATTTCGGAAAGAAACACCCATTTTCCAGGTGTTATTAACCATTATTCGCGATGTTCTTCGCGTGGTTGGCGACAAAGCTCCCAGCCGCTTGGTTGACGATCTCGCCGCATTCTCAAGCGGCGAAACGCTCCGTGGTGACGCCCGTAACTCGGTATACGACGGCGCTCGAGAAGCCCTGCAAGTGGCCCTCGAAGAGCAACCTCGCCTGCTGGTCCTAGACGACCTACACCTGTCGCACCCTCGCGAAATCCACCTGCTCTCCTTCCTCATTCGCAATCTCATCACCAAGGCGCGTCTACCGCTGCTGGTCGTGACCACCTTACGTCCGAAAGCCAGCACCGCCGCCGACGCGCTCGCTTCCGGAGACGAGATCGGTCTAGAGCCCGTAGAGATTGACGTCGAGTCTCTGTCACGCGAAGATCTCAACGAGATCGTCGTCGGTCTGGTCGGCGACACCTTGGGCGCTCAGATTCTCGCCAAGCGCCTCCACGTCGAAACAGAGGGCAACGCATTTTTCGTCACCGAGTTCTTGCGTGGATTACTGGCCAAGAAGACCATCGTGCGTACCCTAGACGGGCACGAACTCACCCTCGAGCCCGACGAAATCGCTACAGGCCACCTCGAGATTCCCCTCGGCGTACGCCAAATGATGAAGAGTCGGCTAGACGCTGTTAGCACCGGCGACCGCCACGTGCTCGAGGTGCTGGCCGTGGGTGGGCGCGATGTTGAATTCGACGTGCTGCTCGACGTGCTCGAAGAAGACGAGGAGGTCGTTCTGGACGCCCTCGACCGGTTACTCGCCGCCGGTATTGTTCGCGAGCGACGGGTCGGCGATACCGTGTTGCACTCAGTCACCCACATGAAATTCAGCGATGTGGTTTACCGCGACCTAAACGCCGAACGTCGACCCTGGTTACACCGAAAGATGGCCGCGGCCCTCGAGCTTCACTACGCCCAAAACCCTTCGGCCCTCGAGGTTGTCGGCGAACATTACCGACGCGCTGGCGACGCTGGACGCGCCTATCGATACCTGGTAGCAGCCGCCAAACGTCTCGCAGATCGCAGCATGATGCCCGAGGCTTGGGAGATCACCGAAAAGGCCGGCACCCTCGAAGACATGGCTATGGGAGACCTCTCGCTCCAAGACTTCCGAAGGTTCCGTCGCGACAACCTATCGGTCCGGGCACAGGTGCACTACATCCGCGCCGAGTGGACCGACGCCGAGAAGACCAACCGCGCCGTCCTCAACCTCGCCGAGGAAGACGGCGAACCCATCGCCGCCTGCGAAGCCCGACTCAAGCTAGCAACCGTACTTCGGCGCCGCGAAAAGCTTGAAGACAGTGCCTTCTTCGCCGAACAGGCCCTCGAAGCTAGCCGCCGCCTACACTACCGTAAGGGTGTGACCGAGGCCTTGCACTGCATGGCCGCGCTCGCTTGGCAGAACGGGAACCTCGAGGAGTGCGAGCGTATGGCCAACGAAGGCTTGCTGGTGGCCCAGGGGGCGCAGCTCGCCGAACAGCGCGCACGCCTACTCCTCGCCCTCACCGCGGCCCAGGCCACTCGTGGTCATCTGGCAGCCGCAACCAGTGGCCTCACCCAAGCCGAGGGTATTTTTCGCGAACTGAAGATGAAACGTCCGCGGGGCTTGGCCCTCGCCAACATCGCTGAACTGCTCACCTGGCAGGGCGAACCCCTCCAAGCTCGTCAACGGGCCCACGTAGCCGTCGACCTCGCCCGCGACCTCGACTACAAGCTAGGTCTTACCGCTGCCATGCGCGCCATGTCGGTCGCCGCGCTCGACCTGGGCCTCTACGACGAATCCAAACGCGGCCTCGAAGAGGCGCTGCGCATCGCCACCAAGATCAGCCTCTCCGAAGAGGTGCTCGCCTGCCAGGTCGCCCTCACCCAGCTCGCCTTAGAGACACGCCAAGACAAAGAAGCGCTCAGGCACGGCAACGCCGCCAATCAAATCGGGCAGGAGCGCGACCCCGAACGCTACCTACCGGTACTACAGGCGTTGTTGGCCCGAGCGCTGTCCAACTCCAATCCGTCCGAGGCCCTACGCTTGGCCGAGGCCGCTGACCAGGCGCTCTCGAGTATTCCGATTCCGCGACGCACCCAAGTCCAGCTGTCGCTGTCCTCGGCCTGGCTCAGCCTCGGTGTCCCTGAGCGCGCCACCAAGGCGGCAAAGATTGTGCTCCAAACCGCCGGCAGCCGAGGATTCCGCCTGTGGAGCCTCGAAGCGCGGGCGTTGATGGCCCATCTCACCGAGGGCGATGACGCCGCCACCCATCGCGCAGTCGGCCAAGATTTGGCGCGGGACTTTACCGCCGGACTCGCGCCCGAGATGGCCATGAGTTTCGCCCGTAGGCCGTTCCTAAAGTGGCTCGACGACCCAGCCACCGAAGCGCCACTGCGCCCCGAATAGACCTCATCCGTTCGAGTCGATCTCGACCAAATTACGCTCGCTGAAGTCCTTGAACCAGGTGCCCACATCGGTGCTAAGGGTCTGAATATCTGCCCAACCTTCCTCGAATACGCGGTTGATCGCGGCCTCGGGACCGAGCCCTTGATTGAAGCCGTCGAGCACACCCCAAGCGCCAAGAGATAGCTCCCAGTGACGCATCTTGATCCCGCGACGGAATACCACCAGGGGGAAGTCGCCGTCGACGAGGGATGGCGTAGACCCGTCGCTGAGAACGGCGCTGCGAACACGATGTACGCTGGTGGTATTACGTAACAGCGTGACGTGGGGCTGAAGCCGCAAGGGCGGCATGGTCAACAGCTGGGCGGGCTCAATGGGCACCCCCTCAGCGGCCTCAAAGCCGTTTTGTACCGCTCGATCCAGTCGGGCCATCTCGATGAATTTCGCCGCCACCTGACGCTCTTCGAGCCATCCAACCAAATGTGCGGCCACCCGATTGAGGGTCCAAGTGCTGGAGGGATGGTCGAACAAGTAGGCGCGTAGCAGCGGATCCGCACCTTCACCCAGCAAATGAGTTAGCCCAGGTACTTCCTCGGCTATTGCATCGTATAGTCGCAACCGATACTGATTCTTGTAAACGGAAATTTGCTGCATTCCGGACAGCGCGGGACCTCCCGTAAACCAGTCATCGTCGAGGGGGCGCGCACCTCGAACCATCTCCACGAAGTGATTTCGCCAGTCCGGGGTGTCGCTCATGCACACACCGAGGCTGCCCGCAGCTCCCGGGCCCGATGAGCTTCGTCGGAGAGCCGAGACCACTCGGGGATGTTCCCATCCCACTCGATGAGCGTAGACACAGAACCAATGCGGCCAATTGCGTAGGCATAGAGCTCCCAGACCTCATCGCATACCGGTGCGTCGTGCGTGTCCAGTCGGTAGCCATCCATGATGGAGTGACCCGCGAGGTGGATCTGAACCACACGGTCCGCCGGGATAGCATCGAGGTAGGTGATGGGGTCGAAACCATGGTTGATGCTGGAGACAAACACGTTGTTCACGTCGAGCATGATGGCGCAGTCGGCACGCTCCACCACCTGGGCGATAAACTCCCACTCAGACATACTGGTGGACTTCCATCCCAGGTAGGAGCTGGGGTTTTCGATGGCGAACACGCGTCCCAGTTGTGCTTTGACTTCGCAAATCCGACGGACAAAATGGTCGACGACCTCGTCGGTATAGGGCACCGGAAGCAGATCGTGACTGTTCACTGTCGCCGAGCCCGTGAAGCACACATGGTCGCTGATCCAGGCCGGTTGAACCACGTTGGCCAACTTGACCAAGCGGGCCAGATGCTCGGGGTTTGCCTCGCTGCCCAGCGACATCGACACACCGTGCTGAATCACTGGGTACGACGCTAGTAGCTTCTCGAGGTGGTACAGCGGCGAGCCCCCGTCGACCATGAAATTCTCGGAGATTATCTCGAACCAGTCCATTGGGGGCCGATGCTCGAGAATGTAGGAGTAGTGGGGCACGCGAAAGCCCACACCCACCCCTAAATCGGGAACATTGAATCGAGAGACCCGGGCTGCAGAGCCCACATCCGTGCCACGCCATGGAGATGCTTCGTTCATGGTTTCCTAGTCACACAGAATTCGCGTCCATTCCATCATGAACGCAAAAAAAGCCAGATCCGAAGACCTGGCTCAGTTTGGTGTCGTCAGAAGCAACAAGAATGTCGCTTCGACGACCGCCGCAAGCTTGTGAGTACAACGAGATGTCACGCGGGTATTACGACCGCGTGTCGCCTCACTGCCACAAACTACATGTTGCAGCCACCCTTGCCCTTACAAGCATTCTTACCCTTGCAAGCGTGTTGGCCTTCTACGCCACAGCCGCCCTTGCCCTTGCACTCGTTTTTGCCCTTGCAGGAGTTAGCAGCAGGCGCTGCAGCTTGCTCGCCCTCGCCCTCGGCAGCATCCGCGCCCTCGGCAGCATCCGCGCCCTCGGCAGCATCCGCGCCCTCGGCAGCATCCGCGCCCTCGGCAGCATCAGCGCCTTCGGCAGCAGCTTCCTCGCCGTGTGCGTGGCCGT
>JAACDH010000052.1 GCA_009936995.1 Rhodobacterales bacterium | reverse complement strand
CAACGCTGTATCCGGTGGCTTGGGTGGTCAATATGGCCGTCTCGCCTGGACAGAGCTTTGCAGTCGGCGCCATTCCCATTCCCACTTCTTTTACCGTGGAGCATTTTGTGGACGTTGTGGGCACCGCCGACAGCGCTGGATGGCTTTTTGGGCGTCAACTGTTGAATTCTTTGGCGGTGTCCTCGGCTACGGCGCTGGTGGGGCTCGGTTTATCTGCGACGGCGGCCTACGCGCTGTCACGTTGGAACTTTCCCGGCCGCGAACGTGGCATGGCGGCCTTCTTGGTTACCCAGATGTTTCCGGGCGTCGTGATGGCCATCCCGCTGTATTTGCTGCTCGACACCCTTGGGTTGCTAGACTCTTTAGGTGGTTTGGTCCTGGTTTATGCTACGACGGCAGTCCCCTTCAGCGTGTGGACGCTCAAAGGTTATTTCGACACGCTTCCCATCGAACTTGAGGAGGCTGCGCGGCTCGATGGCGCAAGTCGTTGGGTCATCTTCACCCAAATTGTGCTCCCGCTCGCCCGTCCGGCGCTGGCGGTCACCGGTCTGTTTTCTTTCATGACCGCGTGGAACGAGTTCATCCTCGCCGCCACTTTCCTAGGCGACCCACGCGCATTCACGCTTCCCGTTGTGCTTCAGAGATACGTCTCCGACTACGGGACCGAATGGGGGCACTTCGCCGCTGGGGCTATCGTTGTGTCATTGCCAGTGATGCTGCTGTTCTTCGCGCTGCAGAAACACTTTGTAGAGGGACTGACTGCTGGCGGCGTCAAAGGGTAGGATGGTGCAACCTGGAGTGCAGTTGTCTGGACGCTTGCTCGCGGTGCTGGCGCTAGTCGCTTGCTATACCCCGCCCGAACTACCCATCATCGACGACGTACCTTTGGTACCGAGTAACTCCTGTCGGCCAGATACCACGGTCTTCGTCACCGAAGTGCTCGATGGCGACACCTTTCGCGACGCGTTGTCCCTCGATGACGATCCGTCGTACCGGTTGTTAGGAGTCGATGCGCCAGAGATCGCTCATGATCCCGAACCTGCCGACTGCTACGGTGCCGAAGCGCAACAAGAGCTGACCGACCTCATCCTGGGGCGTCGCATTACCCTTAGTTTCGACCACGAATGCGAGGGTAAATTTGGTCGCACTTTGGTTTACGCCTGGCTGGTCGACGAAGAGTACGCCGACATCGCGTCGAACCCGGGTATCTCGGATTACGAACGCACCGTGCCTGGTTACGACACTCCGGGCCTTCTGGTGAACGAGTGGCTGGTCGGACAAGGCTATGCACAGGTGTTTCCAGAGGAATTATTTGGTGAGATCCTCTATCAGAACGAACTCGAACGCGCTGAATCCGAGGCTATGGCCGCCGGTCTGGGCCTTTGGTCCCTCTGTAGCGGTGACGGAACTCCAACGAGCTCTCGGACTGCTGGTAAGGTGGCGCTTCCGATGTCTACGGGAAAAAGTAGCAGCACAATGTCGGTGAAGGAGAGAAGATGACCACGGCCACGACAGTGCGCTTTGTGGCTGACGCGATCGAAGATGTGGCGCGCTGGCGAGCGGAAGAAGAAGGACGACAGAAGTCTAAGATCGTCGAAGTCGATGATCAACTCAACGGCTTAACAAGGAGCTTAGAGAAGCTTCAACAGCAACTTGAGGCCCTCAAGGTCGTTCGAGTCGAGCTGGCGGCCAAACAGGACACCATCAGTGATGCCGAGACTTTGCGTCTTTACGGCGCAATCTTCGAGGCTATAGGCGAACAGCAGATTGCCATCGAGGAGCGAGGCGTCCAACTGGCGCAAGCCGAGTCGGAGCGTCTTGTGACTCTCGAACAGGGCCTCGTCGACTCGGATCTGGGCGAGAAGTTCAAAGAATACCGACAATTTAAAGAATCGGTAGAACCTGTATTAGCCGCTATGCCCGCTAGCTATCGCGGCGCGATCGAGCACGTGCACAATGAGGTAGCAGAGCTGCTCCGGGAAAGAATCGCCGAGCTCTTGTCCGAACCCGTCGCCTTCGACGGCGACGAGCTCATGGTCGAAGTGGTGTTTGGCGTCGATAGCACCGACGGCCGTCCGGAGCTGCTTATTGCGGTCACGCCAGTCCACGAAACGGTCCATTCCGAATGGGCAGAGCGCGGTGAGGATCTTCAGACTCGAGTCGCTATTCGCACTGTACAAGGCGTCCTTGCGGGCTGTAAAGCGGCTGGACTGTCCAACGTCCAGCTCGCCGCGGGCGGCCATCTTGGCCTGTTGGCGATAGAGGTCGATCTCCAAGGAGCTGTGGCTACAGTTGGTGCCTCCATCCAGTCCGAGCTCGCTGCAGCGCTGAACGGTGCCGCTGAACTAAGGGCGGCAAAGATGTCTTTTGCTATCCGCCAGGTCGAAGTCGACCACCTGTTGCCGCCAGAGGAAGACGATGCTGCATGAACTTAGGCCGATGGGCTTCGCCGAAGCTGCCCGCCACCTCGGCGTCGATATTTTCGAGATGGTACGCATTCTTTCCAATACCGACGGTATGCCCGACAGCTTGGTGTTCGAAGCTGATCAGCTTATCAAAATCAAGACGGATGCTGGAATCGAGTCTAGTTGGTGGACCGACGAGTCTCTTCCCAAAGACCACAACCCGGGTCGTCAACGGGTTCGCGCCTCGCTGCTACTCCTGCTCGAT
>JAACDH010000389.1 GCA_009936995.1 Rhodobacterales bacterium | reverse complement strand
GTCGGGCAGGAACTTACTTGGCCCGCTGCACCAACGGAATGTCGCCATCCGGGCGAGTCCACAGCGCTTTGAATGCCCGAAGATGGGTCTCGGCCAGGTCGACCTCGCCCTCGGTGCGGAGAATCTCGGCGAGGGTCACGTGCGCCTTGGCCAGGGCAAAACGACCTGCGCCCACTTGGCTACAGTCCTCGGGATTGGCCAGTCGGTGCTCAAGGAGGGTTCTCACCTGGGGATGGCCGCCTGCACGGTAGCCCGCCTGGGCCACCTCGAGATCGCCCAGACATCCCTCGGAGATGGTCTCGGTGAGCGCCAAAACCCTCTCGGGCTGGGATTTTGCGATGGCGATCTCTCGCTCCAGGTACTCGACATAAACAGGCCAGACCCGGTCGAGCGCCTTGAGCCGGCCCAACGTGGCCTCACCCTCTTCAAGTTGGCCCATCCGCACTGCACTGACGCCCTGAGCATACAGCAGATTGCGAACCAGCTGCTCGCGCTCGGTATCCGGGACCTCGGGCATGTGCGACAGCGCCACCAGGCGCTGACTGCTGGCCACCATCGGCAGCACCATATCTGCGTCTTGGTATAGGTTTGCAACCGCACCCTCCAGAACCAACGCCGACGTAAACTCGCCATTTGCGACTGCAGCTTTGGCTGTGCGCTGTAGCAACTCGGAGGCCTCGAACATCCGCCCCTCACCCACCAGGGTCATGGCCAGCATTCGACTATACCGGGCCTGCTGAGAGAACGGCGTGGGCGAGGTCATCATCTGCAGTGTGGTACGCCCAACGTCATCCTCTTGGCCGAGCATCAACCAGGCGCTGGCCAGATGCGTGCGCGCCAGCCCGTTTCCCGGCGCACCCTTGAGGGCCAACAGCAGGGCGTCACGGGCCTCGTCAAAGCGACCGCGATGCATCAGCACATCACCCAGGCCAATCAACAGCGTGGGTGTGCGCGGGCTGTTCGCTAGACCCACCCTCAGGGCCTTCTCGGCCGCGTCGAACTCTTGCACTTCGAGGTGTCGCTGGGCCTGAAGCCAGTCGATAATGACCACCCGGTCGTCGAGCTTCCGAGTGCGGTCGAACAGCAGCCAGGTGCCCTCGGCGTCTGTGGTCGGCACGGTTGACAGCACCAACAAGTGGGCGAGATAGTCGTTGGGGTGGGCGTCGAGGAACGCGAGAAGATTACCCTGCTCGGACGACCAGCTTTCGCGGCGAGCGTCACCCATGATCCGCGCCAGTTGGGCGTAATGATCGTCGGAGCTGCCCGCCACATCTACGGCAGTCCACAGCGCTTCGATGGCCGGCCCGCGTTGACCGGAGTAGCGAAGGGCCCGGCCGTACACCAACCAGGCGGTCGGACTGTCCGGCTGAGCTTCGACCACCAGCTGAAGCCGACGTAGCGCCTCTTCAAAGTCGCCATTCACTAAAGCCGACCAGCCGCGCTCAAGCTGCTCTTGGGATTGCGGGTCTTGGAACAAGGCGCTCACAGATGTGCTGGTGAGCACCGGAACAGGTTCGGAAACGGCCTCGACAAAGACGGGCTCCGCCGAGCCGAAGTCCATTCGGCCGACGCCCACCGAGAGGGCCAAAGAGACGACCACAGCCACGCCGAACCAAGGAGATAATCCACGAAATCGTGCGGTTGGGGGCGACTCTTCGAGGGCGACCAAGGTCACCGCCGCACGGCGACTGTGATCCACCGGACTGGGCAGAGAAGCGCGGGAGGGCCCCGTCTCGCCGAGCCGTGGGTCGACCCAGGTTTCAGAGGACTCGGCGGGAACCTCTCCCATAAACGTTGGACCTTTCGGGCGCTCCGCGGACATCAGCTCGGCCAAAGCCAGCTGACGGGCCCGCTGGACGACCGCCGCATCCCAGGCGCTTACGGGTCCCGCTGAGACCGGATCGCCACCCTGCCAGATTGTCCGGAGCGCCTCGACATCGGCGATGCGAAGACTGGGATTGGTCACTATCGCGCCTTCGATAGCCGCCTCCATCCGTTTGGGGAGATCGGCGACCCAATGACGAATGGGTAGCCGGTCGTTGTCGCGCACCCGTCGGTAGGTGTCGATGAGGTCGTCGCCCGAGAAGGCCCGATGTCCGCTCACCAGCTCGTACAGAATACAGCCGATCGCCCACACGTCCGCTCGTTGATCCACATTGGCGGCGTCTTTGATCTGCTCGGGCGCCATATACGACGGCGTGCCCAAGGGAAGTCCAGAGCGGGTCTGAATACCGCCGCCATGCCGGCCGCCCAACACCACTTTCGCCAGCCCAAAGTCTGTGATCTTCGCCTGCAAACCATCTTCTGTGAAGGCAAGCAGCACGTTGCCCGGCTTGAGGTCGCGGTGAATGAGCCCATGCCGATGTGCTGCTGCCACACCGCGCAGGATGCCCCGCGCCAGATCGTCGGCTTGCACAAGACTGAGAGACTCGTGTCCCAACAGCTGCTGCAAAGAAGGGCCGTCGACGTACTCCATCACCAACCCAGGCGAACCACCCACCTCGATAACATCGGTAGCGGTTACGATATTAACGTGTTTCAACGTTCCTTGGGCCCGACCTTCTTGTAGTAGGCGCTGCTGAATCGCCGGAGTGGGTAGGGTAAGCACCTTGATCGCGTGGAGACTGCCCAAGGTAGTGTGCTGAGCGAGGTACACCGCCGCCATTCCCCCGCGACCCAACAGGGACTGGAAGGCATATCGGTCGACGACAGTGCCCGGTTCTACTCGCACGCCGCAGTGTACTCCAGCCCTCCCCCCGCCGTGCGTCTCACCTCGAAAAACGAGCTACTTGGCCAGCAATGCGTTGGCCTCCGCAGTGATATCATCGGGGTCGATGCGTTCGGAGACGTAGCGGACCCCCCCTCGCTTGTCGCCAAGCACATCGAGAGGGAACGGCGCGGACTCCTGAACCACGTCGTACTGACCGTACGTCGCCGACGCATCGCGCATTGAGAATCAGTCCTGACCGCCTTCGATCGCGAGCAGCAAAACAACCATGCCTACACCCAGCCGCGGGTCGAAGTCTTTTCCACCGGAGAAGTCGACATCGTAGGCCAGCTTAAACGGGTTAAATTGCTGGTTGATGGTGCCGATCTGCTCGCCCATATAGATGACGCTGTACTTCTGGGGAATCAGCTTCATAAACTTGCGGATGAAGATCAGGATGCCGCCAGTCTCTTCCACTTTTCCGATTGCAGTGCCCTCTGCATCGAGGATGTCCCACTCATCTTTGAACAGAGACTTCAGGCCCTTGCGCTGGCCGGCACCAATGACCTCGCCCGTCACGGCGTCGGTGATGTCGTATGCGCCGCTGAAATCCATGATTCCACGTGCCTTAATGATCAAACGCTTCTCGGTCTGGGCCTCGTCGGCGAAGACGTTGATCTCTTCTTTGAGCTTAAACGCCTTTTGCTTGATGTAGAACGCTAGTGTGCCCGCCGTGTCGTAGATGCGGAATGTGTTGCCTAAAAACGAGAAAAAAGCTTTGTTCGCTACATATCGAGTCTTGTAGTTCGACAGCGCCGTAGTGTCACTCATTGATTCTCTCCTGGTATTGCCTGAATCAAATCATGCTACCTCACGATGGCGCCTCGCGAGCAAGTGCGTTTTCGCATGTCGACGGCGCTAGGAACGCACGAGGCTTCTGATTCGACCTCGCAATTGACCTGCGGTGTCTCTCAGGTGGCTGCGAAGGCCCGTTCGCTCAGCCTTCAGCACGTCCAATTCTCGTTGAAGAGCCTCTCGAACACGCCGATCCATGTCGTCGATCATCGCGTCGGTAGGCTCTTCACCCGGAGCGAGCGTCGGGGGCATCACCGCCGGACCGATCCGATATCGAAACTTGGAGGGCGGCGGAATGTGTGGCACCGGACCAATTCCCAGTCCATAGGGAAAACTCAGGTGCAGCGGAAAGATGTTGGCGCGAAACAGTTCAGGAAAATGTAGTGCCTTTGCTATTTTTCGTCCGTCAGTGAGCACAATTAGGCCGTCGTGGGCACCCGCATGCGCGACCGGAACCACGGCGGTCTGAGTGCGAATGGCCAGCTTTGCATAGCCCTTTCGCCCGCTAAAGCGAACTTTGAACCGGTCCTTCCACGGACGCCAGGTGTCGAGATCTCCTCCGGGGTAAACCATCATGTCGCGATGGTAGTTGTTGAGAAGCGTCTCGGCCATATCGCGGGACGCGCGCAAACCACCCAGTTTGGCGAATATACGCCCCACAGGCTCCAACGCAAAGACCATCTCGTGAGCCAGGCCATGGATGGGCCGCCCTACGCCGAAATGCCTGTACCACTCGGTGGCAAAACCGTAAACGTCGGGAAAGGAGGTGCCCCCCGAGTGGTTGCCCACAACAATCGACGGTGTGTCCGGCAGGTTCTCAAAGCCCACCACCTCGGTGCGAAAGTAGGTGTTCTCGTGACCGTAAAACAGCCCCAAGACCTTGAGCGTCGACCGGAGAGCCTCGGGGTCGAAATCGTTGGGGTCGTAGCCCCATTGGTCCGCGGTCTCGCTGTCGATCCAGTGCAGGAATTTGTTGCTCGTCGCCACCATAGGTCCTTCCTCTACACGAGGTAGAACACGTTCTAGTTTCGTCCGCAACTCAGACCTAGGTTCCGGTGTCCATCAGGCGATTCATCCGTGCCACAATCTTGGCGTGGAAATCGGCAACCGCCTCTTCCATGACATCGTCATTCGCATGAGGAGGGACGAGAGGCTCGGAGAGGTAATGGGTGAGCCGCACCGGTCGCGGCATCAGCGATAGGCCAAAACCACGGATCAGTGGAATCGGCATTTTAAATTGTTTGTAGGCTACTTTGGTGAAGTCCGTCTCGTAAACGCTAAAGATGTCGTCGGCGGCAGGACAGGTGGCCAAGACAATGGGCGTTCCGGTGCGAATCGCCAGCTTCACAAATCCCTTCCGCTGATCCCACCGCACCCGATAGCGCTCGGTACTGGGCCGGAGCGCCTCTCGCATTCCGCCGGGCGCCACAAGCACCAACTGTCCACGCCGTAACAACTCTTCGGCGTGTTCATGGCTGGCGGGCACCACGCCCGCACGACGGGCCCAGCGACGCACCCCGGGGGTTTGGAAGATCCGATTGTCGCCCAGGGTAGACGGCACCCGCCCCGTCTTGTCGATGATGGCCTTTGCGAGCAGCACCGCGTCGTAGGTGGCCAAGCTGTGGTGCACCGCGAGCAGCACTCGACCGTCACTCGGCATGTGCTCGATACCCTCGACCGAGTGGCGGTGGTACCGCCCGAGCCAGTTCAATGGTCCAGTAAAACGTGCGATCAAGGACTCACGTGCCCCCTGAAAATTGGGCCGCAGCTCATTCGGATCGGGCAGAATTCCCATCCCATGCTCTAGGCAGTCTCCGGAGCGAGCGCAACCCATCCTCTCTTGGGCTCGAAGATCAGCAGCAGCGCGTCGCCAGGCGAGCGACCCTCTTGCCAGCTTCAGTCCCCATGAACTGCGTACATTCTACCCAGCAGAACTACGTCTCGGGTGATGGAGATGGTTACGCTGATACGGTGTTTACACCGTGGATTCTACGCGAACCTTCAACGCGCGTCCCACGTCTTCGAGCGCCCCTTCGAGTACGCGCCGGTAGACCAGACCTGTGACCACGCCCAGAACGCCGTGCACCTGCTCATCATTGGTGTACCGAACCACGCCATTGCCCAGATCTTCGATGCGTTGAACCCGCTCACCATGGACCCACCAATTGCGTTGGCTTCGGATCGTCCAGCCCAGCTCTTTGCCTTTTATTACCCGACTAATCACATGTTTCCGGTACATCTTTCGACCGGAGAGCATCACCCGAAGCGTCACCGTCTCGCCGATGTCGAGAATTCCTTCAACCCGGGTTGTAAGCGGATTCCAGGACTCGTACTGCGAGAAATCGGAGAGCACGCCCCAGACACTGTCCACTGAGGCGTGAATATCGATGGAGGTCTGGATACGCATCAGATTTGGCGTCCTAGATCGGCCCAGTAAGGGTCGCGAAGCTTCCGCTTGGCCAGCTTGCCATTAGGATCTCGCGGCATCTCGACGACAAAGGTGAAGGCGCGAGGACACTTGTACTTGGCCATCCGCTCCTCAGACCACGCGAGCAGCTCGGCCTCGAGGCCTTCGTTGGAAATACCAGCCCTAGGCTCAACGACCGCCTGGACGGCCTCACCCCAGTCGTCGTTGGGGATGCCAAAGATGGCCACGTCGATAATCTTGGGATGGGCGCTGAGCACGGACTCGATCTCGGCCGGGTAGATATTCACGCCACCGCTGATGATCATGTCCGCCTTGCGATCACATAGGAACAAGTACCCGTCTGCGTCCATGTAACCCGCGTCTCCGACGGTGAAGAAGCCGTCCGTGTTGTGGGCCTTGGCCGTCTTCGCCTTATCGCCATGGTACTCAAACTGCTGGGCCATCTTGATGTACACCGTGCCCACCACTCCTGGCGTAACGCCTTCCCCATCATCATCGAAGATGGCAATCTCGGCGGTTTGCCAAGCTTTTCCGACGGTACCCGGACGCTCTAACCACTCCTGGGGCGTGACCATGGTGCCGCCGCCTTCGGTGGCCGCATAGTACTCGTACACAGTGTCGCCCCACCAATCTAGCATTTTTCGCTTTACAGGGTGAGGACAGGGCGCTGCACCGTGCACCATATGAGTGAGCGAGGACACGTCGTAGTCCAGCCGATTCTCTAGGGCGAGCAGACGATTGAACTGAGTGGGCACCATGTGAGAGCTGGTCACCTTGTACCGCTGGATTCGCTCCAGCATTCCCTGGGCGGTCCATTTCTTCATGAGCACTACTGTGTGGCCAAGATGTAGGGCCGAGCTAGCAAAGTACAGGACGGCTGTGTGATACAGCGGCGACCCGACGATCTGGCAGCCTATGCCTGGCGACTGACCAAACATCAGCAAGAAGCCCGCGTAGGCCGTGACGATGGGCTCCGGCGGACAGGGTGGAAGGGGGCGCTTCACGCCCTTGGGCTGGCCCGTGGTTCCACTCGTGTAGTTCATAATTCCGCCCACAAGACGGTTCTCGGGCGCATGGGCGGGGCCAGTCTTCAGGTCGGAGAACTGCTCAAAGCCGGTTTTTGTGGCCGTACAGTATCGAATGGCCTGAGTCTCGGGCACCCGTTCGGTGAGTTCGGGCGAGCAGATCACTGCTTTCGCCTCGGAATTCTGCAGGATGTACCCAATCTCATGGGCGGTCAGGTGCCAGTTAATGGGCACCAGATATAGACCGATCTGCATGGCCCCAAGGACCAGTTCGAACACGGCCGCTTCGTTCTCAAGGACCATGCCTATTACGTCGCCGGCCACAAAACCCCGGCCGCGCAAGTTGTGGGCCACCTGGTTTCCGGCCGCCACGAGCTGGCCTGCTGTGTGCTCGGTCCCGTCGTCTTCGATCAGCACTACCCGATCGAGATTTTCAGCTTTCCAGAGCGAGAATTCCATGTTGTCCGTCCCTTATTGACACTTAAACTGTGGGCTGCGCTTCTCGGCGAACGCCCGCGGCCCCTCTCGTGCGTCCTGAGTCTTGAACACCGGCTGACCGATCTTAAGCTCCAGCGCCAACGCTTCGGCCTCTGGCAAATACTCGCTCTCCATCACCGAGCGCTTGATCGCTTGAACCGCGATCGGCCCGTTGGCGGCGATCAACTCGGCCATCTTCATCGCCTCTGCGACTGCGGTGCCTGGTTCGACCACATGGCCGATGAGACCCCAACGAAGTGCTTCTTCGGCGCTCACTCGGCGCCCGGTAAGCAGCATTTCCATGGCTGCCGTGTGCCCAATTTGCCGACGTAACCGCACCGTTGAGCCGCCCAGCGGGAATAGCCCCATTTTTGCTTCTGTGAGGCCAAATACCGCATTTGAGGAGGCGAAACGAATATCTGTGCACTGGATGATTTCGGTTCCTCCACCCAGCGCATAGCCCTCGACCGCGGCGATGAGCGGCTTCTTCAGCCGGTAGCTGCGCAACATGGACTTCCAGTGAAGCACGGGGTCTTCGCGGAACCGCGCATGCCAGGGATTCGCCGATTGATCGGCGTGCATCAGCTTGAGATCGGCGCCCGCCGAGAAGGTGCCGTCAGCACCGGTAAGGATGGCGACCCGTATCTCATCGTTGCCATCGATCTCGTCCCAAGCATCCGCCATCCGGGCGATCATCTCGAGAGACCAGGCATTTCGTGCCTCGGGCCGGTTCATGGTCACCAGGGCGACGTGGCCCATTCGCTCAAGCAAGAGATGCGGTGCAGCCACAACGGCCTCCAGGTAGAACATGTTCTACCTCATTGAGTACCACACTGTTGAACCATGTTCTAGTTCTCACATCTCCGAAACACCGATCAGACGTTCGAAAAGAAAAAGCCCCCAGACCGTGAGGCCTGAGGGCTTGAGTGACATCCGCACAT
>JAACDH010000388.1 GCA_009936995.1 Rhodobacterales bacterium | reverse complement strand
GATCGTTGATCTGCACCAACAACTCGAGATCCAGCTCGAGATAGCCGTTTCGGGGAATCAAAGCGGTGTCCACCACTTGAAGGTCCACAAACATGTTCTGAATCGCGTACTCGTATCCCAAGCAGAAGTCGACCAGCCCCGCCTCGTCGTCGATATCGGGCACCGCCAACGTCTCGAGGGGCAGTAGCGACGGGATCAACGCGGCCATCGCGTCTAGGCCTTCGGAGCCCATTTGGATGGACAGCGCCTCGGTAACGGTGTCGCCAGCGGGAATATCAGCAGCGGTCGCCAGTGTGCTAAGCAGGGCGAGAGCGGGAAGCATCGCGGACTCCTTCAACGGTTCCCGCGTTTTACCTCATTTCTGCCTCATCCGCGAGGCCTACGGTGGCCTAGAAATCGTCGAGGGCGCCTTGGTCGGCCTTGGGCAGGTGGTCTTCATCCCAGAACCCGTCTTCGGCCTCGGGAAGCGTGGGGTCGCAGAGGTCGAGGTACCAGTCCTTGACGATTCGATCGTCTTGGTTCAGGAAGGCCGAAAATTGCGGCAACTGGGCCCCCTTATCGATAATCCGAACCAGCGGCGTGGCCTGACGAGACCGAACACAGTGGCTGAACTTGTTCCGGATCTCGTCGTTGGTGAGCAGCGCTGTGACGGTCTCGCGGCACTTGCCCAGCTTCTTGCGGTTTCCGCGCTCGCAGATCTCTAACTGGGAGTCATTGATAAACCGGTACCACTTGTTGGTGAGCGCGTCCTCTTGAGCGTGCTCGGTCTTCACGACCTGCTCTTCCAGCTTCACCTCGGTCTTTTCGAGGAGCGCGGTGGTGACCGTCAGCTCTTGGACCAGGCGGACCTGCTCTTCTTCGGCCACAACCAACTGGGCCCTCACGTCTTCGAGTTCGGCCTTGGCCCGCGCTAGCTCTGCCACCAGCGCGCGTCCGGCATCGGAGCGACGATTCATCTCGGTCTCGAGCTCAGCCACCTTGGCCTCTTTCGTAGCCAAGTCGGTGTTTAGATTGCGCACCTTCTCATGGGCCTCTTCCAGGCCGCGAGCGGTGTCGGCGATGGAGGGGGCACAGGCCGCTTCGAGCTCGGCGGTGGTCAGATCCCGCGGGACCATCACCTCGACTTGCTCGGGAGAGTGAACCACCCATCCCACACCCAAGCCAAGGCCAAATGCTATGAAGGCCACCACTAACGGGAAGACCATGTCTCCCAAACCACTTGATGATGGTTTGTAGTCGTCGAGATCGTCGAGGTCGTCGCTCATGGTACTGCTCACGGTTGGTTTGCGGTTTTCTACACGAAATGCGCCCCGATTACACTACCAAACTCCAAGAATCCCCTGCTGAGCGACAATCCACTCCACAGTCCAGCCCAGCTCAACGAACTGTGCTTCGAGGGCCTTTCGGTCTCCTGCGATGACCCAAACACGAGCTTTATCATCGCTCATCCACGTTTCCGCGACCGTCTTGGCCTGTTCAGGGGTGACTGCTGCAGCGGCGCTATTCCAGGCTACCGCGTCGGCCACGGTCTTTTGATCAAACACCAGGCTACTGTACAGGCCCGTGGCGGAAGATGAGGTCTCGCGGACGCCGTTCCAGTTGGAGATCTGATTCCGTAGCGCCATGTCGAGTTCGTTGGCGGTGACGCCCTCATCGACCAAGCGCTGGAGTTCGAACTCGATCTCACGCACAGCGGCGGCGGTGTTCTCGACCTTCACGTCGACGCTCAGGTCGTTGTAGCCGTACGTCTCGCTCGCGTTGTACCGCGACCCCGATCCGTAGGTGTAGCCTTTGTCCTCGCGAAGGTTGGAATTCAGGCGAGACAGAAAGTGCCCACCCAATGCCCAGTTCGTAAGGTTGTAGACAACTTCATCCGCGTGATCGTCGATGGGGGCGGCCATTCGGAGACGAAGAGCCGACTGGGCTGGTCCTGGCACATCGACGGCGAGAAAGACGTCTTGGGTGGGAGGAGAGAACTCCAGCCGCGGAGCGCGCTCACCCTCACCGCCAACCCCATCGACCGTAGCCTTGATCATCGGCTCAATCGAGGACCACTCTACGTCGCCGACCACCAAGACCGTCAGGGGACCGCTGTCTCGCCAATCCGCTTGGGCAGCGATCACGTCGTTGGACTTTAGCTTCTTCATCTCGTCGAGATTAGGTCGGAGACCATACAAATGATCCGCGGGGAACCAACTGAACACCAACGCAGAACGGCTCACACCTCCTAGACTACTGGCGCCGGTGGACCCATAGTACAGACGCATCTCTTTGAGGCTACGAGTGATGTCTTTCTGCGGATAAGCCGGGGTGACCAACATCTCGCGCATCAACTTGAGTCCCAGCTCCAGGCCCTCGGCCGGCACAGAGAGGTCGACGCCACCGCTATGGAAGGAACCGCCCCAGCTGTTGAGCGAGATCTCGTGGAGATCGCCCATCACCTCAAGGCTCGCGGCGTCGTGTTCTTGGGTGGCTACATCCATGTACCGCCCAATGCCGGCGCCCACTTCGGTTTTGGCGCCATGGGTCTCGAAGTGTCCGTTGTGAACTACAACTTCGACATTCACCATGCGCACACCCGGGACCCGCACAAAGTAGGCGGTCTGACCGGGGCCCAGCTCGATCACTTCGGCCTCGGGCTGCACGAGCCACTCGGCCGTGACGACCTCCGGGGGCTGGTCGCGGACCGGACCCACGGGCGCCTCTTCTTCGGGGCAGTCCTCGCAGGGCTCAGCGGTTTCGTCGACTTCGGCCACCTCGGGTGTGGTGGCGAGGGCCAAGGCGGCCATCCAGATCATCCAGCTCATGGCAACTCCACCGTCACTGCGCCATCCATGGCGCCGCCGTCTCCCCTCGGAATCACCGAGAGGGTCTGCTTTTGTCCCTTCACGAGGTACTGATTGACCACGCGAACCACGTCTTCACCGGTCACCGCGTCGTAGCGGGCCCACTCGGCTGCCACACAGTTGGCGTCGCCCGTGGCGCGGAAGCACTCGGAGAGCACGTCTGCGCGGTCCCAGGGGCGCTCCAGTTGGGTGAG
>JAACDH010000387.1 GCA_009936995.1 Rhodobacterales bacterium | reverse complement strand
GTTATCGTGACCCTCAGTCTCACCCTCGCTATGATCGCCTGCAGCCCTGCCGCCGATTCACCCAGCCCCCTGGACCTCGCAGCCAAGGCCTCTGCGCCCCAGACCACAACCGCCGTAGCGCCATCACCGGACTTCGCCGAGCTGGAAGAGGCTGTTTAATCCATGCTGTCCGAGGCGGTGGTCGAGCACGAAATCCAATACGCGAGCTTCACGCTACGCCACGGTGAGCGACTGGATCACTTTGCTCGCTGGAGTCAGCTGCCGGTGGAGGTCATCGCAGAATCGAGCGGGCTCAACTTGAGCCGCCTCTACCGGGCCGGCATCGAGATCTTGGTGCCCATTGAGGGCGAGGGCTTGGCTGCCCTCCAGACGGCTCGTGACGCACACCACACCAAGCGCGCCGAAGGCTACCTGGCCAGCCGTGGAGGTGCAGTAGGCAGCGAGTTCATCACGGTCCGCACCGGTGACAACGCCACCACGATCGCCCGCGACCAGCAAGGGCTGCCCCTGTGGTTGGTCGAGACGTTCAACCCCAGCGTCGATCTCGATCAGTTGCGGCCCGGTCAGCTACTGATGATGCCCATTCTCGCCGACATCGTGGTGGACGCAGGTGACCTATACGCAGCGCCTTGCGCCGAGCCCGGTGTATGTCCAGACAGCCTTCTAGAAGACTAAACGCAGTGAAGCCTCGCTAACCCCTCTGCCTCCTCGACCTACTGCTCTAGCGCGTCGCGCAACCCCTTCAAGGCCCGTCCCCAGTCTCGATCGAGCTGGGTTCGGGCTTCCTCGTCGTCAAGGATGCCGTGGCCGCTGTGGATCAACGACACGCGGGTCTCTGGGCCATCCTTTGCCACCAGGAAACTGAGTCGCGTCCCCTTGCTGGGGGCCGGACTGCGGGTGTCCCAGGCAATCTCGACCTTGCGGGTGGGCCGAAACGTGAGAAACATTCCGATTTCCTCGAGGGGATTGCCGTCGTCATCTTCGGTTTCGACCACGACGCGCCCCCCCTCGCGGGGATCGACACGAGCTTCATCAGCCCACCAGGACTTGAGTCCTTCGGCGGTCGTAAGCGCTCGCCACACCGCGCGAATGGGTGAGGCGATATTGATCTGCTGCCGGATAGATGCCATGCGGGAAGCCTCGGGAAGGGCAAACGGTCGTTGGGGACGCCCCTTAACTCGCTTGTTGATACATCCGCAGGTTCGTGTATGCCACATAGCCACCAAAGAACATCAAGAAGGTGGCCCCCAGGCTGTACCCCAACAGTCCGAAGACGAGCCCGAGCAGCGCGCCCGTGCCGGCGGCGATCTGAACGGCGGTTCCCGGATGAAGCCAGATTCGCAATGCACTGCGAAGGGCGTTCCCGCCGTCGAGGGGCATCATCGGGAGGAGATTGAAGAGGCTCCATCCAACGTTCACCCAGACCAGGTGTCGGATGATGGTGTGCAAGACGTAGTTGTCGCCGGGGACATAGCTCTGAAGTGCGACCAAGGGTATGCCCAAGCATAGGCCGGCTCCTGGACCCGCCAAGCTGACCAACAGGTTGTGCTGTGGCTTTCGGGCCACCGAGTGGGTGACGTGCCCCCCCATGCCGTGGAGGACGATGCTCCCTACCCGCAATTTCAACTTTCGGGCGGCAAATGCATGGCCGAGCTCGTGAAGCACGATGGATCCGAACACCACTACCGAGAACGACGCAATCGACCACAAGGGTTCGGCGCTTTGAAGATCGAAGAGCGCGAAGACACCGAGCAATAGGAAAAATGTGGGCTGTACTTCCACATTGAAACCTTGAATTTTAAAGCCGTAGCTGTCCATTCCTGCCCTCCGGAACGCACGTAACGCCTTGGGTACTACGTTCGCCGCCAAACCAAACGACACGGGCCAAGCGCGCTCAAGAGCCCAGCCAGCGCCTCAGGTGTGGGATTGGCGTCCTCGGCCTCCGTAAACACCACCGCGAATCGTCCAAAAGCGGCAGGCGGTGCGTATTCGAGATCGTTAAGGCCTGTAGTGGTGCCGCAGTTGTCACATTTCGCCTCGTGCCGTCCATTCTGAGTGGCGAGCTGCAAGGTCCGAACGGCGCTGGCCCCACATTGGGGACAATGAACTCGATATCCGCCTTGTTGATTGGCAAAAATTCTCGGTTGGTCGAATCGATCGATCCGCATCCGACCAAAACCGCCGAGAACCCAGGACGACGCTGCAGGTCCGGCCCAGCCTAAAGCGTCGATCACCTGTTCCAAGACCAAGCTGACCCAAAGATCATCCAAGGCTGATGCAAGGTTTTCTGCCGGCTTCATTGGCACGAGGTAAAGATCTAGTCGATGGGAAGCGTGAGGCATCGTCTCCCTATAATCAATATGCAAACACCTCCTCCCAGTCCCAGTCAACGTCACCGCAGAAGACTACTTCGCGCGAGATCGAGCACGTCTGCGCCTTGGGCTCTGATTATTGCAGGTTGGGCCCATGTTTTGGGTATTGCACTTCTGGCGCTACTTCCAGCATATACCGCCCCAGTTACCGAATTGCCGTGGGTTATTCAGCGTATTTCTCCCGAAGACAGCGCGATTCAGACAGAAGAGATCCCCAAATACGTCGAGTACGTTCAAGTCGACCGAGAGACCCAACCGCCCGAACCCGACATCCACCGCATCGCCGCGCGGGATCAACGCGCCAATCAAAGTGTCCGAGTCATCATCGAGGTGCTGGAATCTGCAGGAACCCCCTCCCAGGACGCTGGCGCTAACCGCGTCACCGATCCCGTGGTCGAGTTTCGCCAAGCCTTGGGCTGGGGCCCACTGGATCGAACGGCCTTATCGCGCACAGCCGCCCCCAGCCAAGACGCCCAGGGGTTCGCCGCCGCCACGCCACCTTCCAAAGCCTCCCTCGCCCGCTCTTGGAAGCCCGCTGTCAACGTTCGCGGGACTGCGCTTGGGCAGTACATCGAGCAGGTCGAACAGATTGTCAGCCAACGCTGGCAAGATTCCGACCTAGAAGCAGACCATCGGGCCATCGGCATTCAAGGTCAAGTCACGCTGGAATACACGGTCCGAAGAGACGGGCGAGTGGTGGTGGTTCAGGTGGCCGCAAGCTCTGGCGTTCAGGCGCTAGACGACATGGCGCGGGCCGCCCTGCCCCGCAAGCTGCCGCGCTTCCCACCTGAACTGGCCCAATCCCAACTCCATCACCGACTTGTACTGCGTTATCAGAACCCACTAGTTGGGGCGACCAAGCCCAGTTTTCGTTAAAATGACGCCTTGTAGAAATTTGGTGCGGAGGTGCGACTTGTGCCTTGCGAATCTGGGGCCTATCCTTAGACAGGAGGAACTGGAGTGACACGGTGTCCATAGTCCAGCGATCGCGCACACGGAGACGTCCGTGGAGTCCGGCATTCATCGCCGGAGCGCTTGTGCTCCATCTGGTCACCCTCACCGTCCTCGAGCAAGTGCTGCCCGCCATCATGCCACCGGCCAAACACGAGCGACGGGCCATGCAGGTGAAGCTGGTTCACCCCCCAGACGAAGAGAGAGAGACCGAGGAAGAAAAAGAAGAACCAGAGCTTAACGGTCAAATCGTCGAGGTCTCGCCACCCCAAGACGAAGAGACGCCCGAGGACTACGAGTACCTCGCGGAGTACGAGCAAACGGTCGAAGAAGAGACGCGCACCGACAATTTCAAGGTAAACCCCGAGGTCCTCTCGCGTGAGTTCTCCACCGAAGAGAAGATGGAACAGGAAGATCTCGTCGATATGAACGTCGACAACCCGTCTACGGGCGCCCAGGTCGGCAACCATCGCTTCGACCCTACTCGAGACGGCTCGTTGGCATCCATGCCCAGCCCATGGACCATGACCAACAAGGAAGGCCCCCAGGATCCGGTCCCGGCCTCCCACTCACAGGCTGCGATGTCGGGCGCGCCGTCCAACGACATGCTCCGCGAAAAGCGCGGCGACCAGCTCAACCTGAACACCAAAGAGTTCTTGTATGCCGGGTACATCAACCGTATCCGACGACTGGTGAACTTCTACTGGCAGCAAAACCTCGACAACCTACCGCGCTCCGTCCGACTCACGCGCCCCCGCTACACCACCGGCGTGCACACCAGCCTAAACGGCGACGGCGCCCTCGAGGTCATCTCGGTGGTGGAAGAATCGGGTAGCGGCGAGCTCGATGACGCGGTGGTTCGGGCCTTTCGTCTTGCGGGCCCCTTCCCCAATCCGCCCGAGGGTCTGATCGAGAAGGACGGCAGGGTCTATTTGCCGTCCATGGACTTCACCGTTCAGCTGGGCACGGCGGGCCCACAGTATCAGGGCATCGATCCACGAGCCGGTGTGCAGTACCCAGGCATTCTCAAGTCGCCTCGGTAACCTCTCGTACTTT
>JAACDH010000386.1 GCA_009936995.1 Rhodobacterales bacterium | reverse complement strand
TCTGGGTGGGCTACCAAACCCGGGGACACGGTCTGACAACGGCTGCAGGTCTGTTCACGTCGCAATTCCGGGCCGGTTCTCCGTACTTTACGCCCATGGTCGGCCGCCACCCATCCGACCGGCTAGCGGCCGACGACGACAATCCCGTCAACGTGCTGCGGTACATTCTGGACGACCTCACCACCGATGTCGGTGTGGCCTACACCCGATGGAGCACCGAAGATCAAGGTGTCTGGCTAGACCAAGAGCGACCCATTCGCAAGGGTAGACGCCCACCGACCGTAAAGATCGACGCATTTTTCCCCTTGGACAGCACCGACGCCACCGCAATCGACCTCGTTTTTCCCGAGCGATTTCACGTCGGGAGCTTCATTCGATATCGGGTGTCGGACGCCCAGGTTCACATCAAGACCCATGTAAACGAGCCCCTCAGAGGCCCCATGCTCGAAGAGTTCTCGGCCACCATCGGTTTTTTGGGCATGGAATTCAGCGGGTATCAGACGATTCACTACATGTCGATGACGCCTTGCTGGAAACCAGACTGGACAACCTAGGCCGACGGTTGACCCCGTGACAGGTCTGTTATTCGGGAAGCAAGCTAGACGAGCTCCGGCATCGCTAAGAACGGTTTGCTGGGCTCGGGACCCTCGCACAACGAAGCCCGATCCTTGATCTTAGACGCGCTCGGTTTACACGAAGTAACGGGGCGGCACGAAGACAACCTCGGTCTTGCCGCTGATCTTCACCTGAAGAACCTCGGTTGCGGCGTTCAACACGTCGGCCTTGGTGAGAATGGTGCCGTCTTCGAGAACCAACGACTGGGCGATGCCAGGCACGTTCTTCTGACCAATCGCCATGGTGGGGATACCGGGCATTTGCTGAACGATGTCGCCCTGAATCTGTCGAACGAATCCACCAAAGTTCCGGTCTTCGGCGGCCACCACTAGGCGACCGGTGCGACCCAGGCTCTCTTTGATGATGTCCATGTCAGGGGGGACCAAGGTGCGAAGGTCGATGACTTCAAGGGAGATGCCCTTCTTCTCGGCCTCGACCGCGGCGTCCATGGCCGTCCAAACGGCGCGTCCCCATGCGACCACGGTGACGTCGGTGCCCTCGCGGCGAATGACCCCCTTGCCGAAGGGCACTTTGACGTCGGGGAGATCGGGGATCTCGGCCCGCATTAGGCCCTTCTTCATCTTCAGGATGTCTTCTTTGGTTGTGGGCTCGCCGGGGAACGCCGGGCCGAGCGCCTGGCGGTACATCCACTTGGGTTCGAGGCAGACCACCGGACCCTCGTAGTCGCCCGCGGTGAGCATCAGGCCGTGGGCGTCGAAGCTGGTAGAAGGCATGATGACGACCAGCCCAGGGATGGAGCAGTAGTAGCCGTCCAAGCTCATGGAGTGGTAGATGGCGCCGCCGCCGAAGGGGTCGGTGGGTGTGCGCATCATGATCTTGCAGGGGCTTTGGCCCAGGTTGCTCCAGTGGAGTTGGCCCAGATAGACCAACCAGTGCATGGTGTTCAACGAGTAGTCGCCGAACTGGATTTCGGGCAAGGCCATGGTGTCCTTGTGCAAACCCAGGCCCGTTGAAGTGCCCATGATCAACGGCTCATTCAGCGGACTGTCGACGATATGATTGGGGTGCTTGGCCTTCAGGCCAGCCGTGGCTGTCATTACGCCACCGAGTCGGCCGACGTCTTGGCCCATGACGAAGCCGGTCTTGCGGGCGATCAGCTTGTCGAGCGCTGCGCGAATGGCGCCGGCGTAGGTGACGTTGGTGGTGCCCGGGCCGGGAACCGTCTCTTCCACTTCGGGGTAGGGCGCGTGCAGGTGGTCCATGAGGGTGGCGGGATCGGGGTGCGGCTCTTTGCGAATAATGGCCAGCAACGCCTGTATCTCGACGTTCTCGGCGTCCATGACCGTGCCCAAGTTGTGGTGGGCGAAAAAATCGCGACCGCTGCCGGTTTCGACGCGGGTCATGACCTCTTCGGGCTTGAAGACCCCCTGCTCGACCAGCTTGGCGCCGAAGGTAAGGATGGGGTCGCCCTGTCCCAGATCGAAGGTGACGTCGGCCGCCGAGGAGTGGCCATTGAAGCGAGGCAGGTTCTGGACGTGGAAGAACGCAGGCGCTTGGTTCTCTTTGACGTACGTCGCCACCTTGGTCATGGTCTCGTAGACGTCCCAGAAGTCGGTGCCGTCACAGGTGAAGTGCGCCATGCCAAAGCCCTCGGCATACGCCTTGAAGTCTTTGATGCCGCGCCCCTCTTCAGGGGTGGTGCTGATGGCAATGCCGTTGTCGGTGATCATGTAGATGACGGGCATCTGCCAGACGCTAGCGGCGTTCATGGCGTCGTGAAGATCGGCCTCGGCGGTGGTTCCGTCGCCGATGATGCCCATGGTGACACCGTCGGTGTGACCCTGACGCTGGTAGCCAAGCGCATAGCCCGCGGCCTTAGGCAGCTGCATTCCGACGCACGAATTAACAGGCAGAATGCCCTGATCCGGCAGGTTGAGGTGGTACACCATTTGGCGACCGCCGCTCATGGTGTCGGTGGCGCGGGAGAACTGCTGACGAAGCATGAGGCCGTTGAAACCCTTCATGCCGCGGACTTCGCACCAGGCGCTGCACAAGGCGCCAGAACGATAGTGGGGGACGAAGGCAAAACGCTCGTGATTGACCACCCTGGATAGCGCCAAAGCACAGGCCGTACCGTGAATTTCTTCGCCGGGACCCCAGATAGCGAACTTTACTTCACCGCGGGTAACCAGACGCACAATGTGCTCTTCGACCGCCCGCGACCGCACGGCCAACGTATAGGCAGTACGCAATTCTTCGACGGTGGGCGCCTCTACGAGGGTGGGTCCACCAGAAGTCGAGGGGGCAAGGGTCACATCGATCTGCGTGCTCATGAACTCTCCGCGGCGCCGGGTCTTTCGAGTCGCTCTCAATAACCCAATTCAGCGCGGACTGCGACGATTGGCGGCACCCCGCCCCCCCCTGCGATATAAGGACGCCTCCACGGAGCCCTCAATGGCCAATCGTCAGGCGGTGATCATCGGCGGCGGAATTACCGGCGCATTGACCGCACTTGAACTCACCCTAGACGGGTGGTCGGTCACGCTTTGCGAGGCCGCTCATATCGGAGCCGGCTCTAGCAGCCGAACGGCCGCAGGCATCCGCCAACAGTTCTCCACGCCAGGCACCGTCCGCGGCATGCGTTACGCCACCCAATACTACCGAGACTGGCGCGCCAAGACCGGCGGAACTCAGCTGCCCATCGTGCAAAACGGCTACCTCTTCCTCTACGACACCGACGACGGCTGGGTCAACGCAACACAGCGTGTGAAAATGCAGCAAGACACAGGCTTGTCCGAGGTCCAAGCGCTCATGCCCAGCGACCTCCGCGACCGCTTCCCCTGGATTGACGCCGATCTCTTAAAGGGCGCCAGCTGGTGTCCCACCGACGGTTTCCTGCACCCACAACTGGTGTACATGGACGCCGTCGCCAAAGCCCGTGAACTCGGCGCCACAATTCTCCAAAAAGCGCCGATCACCGATGCAATTCACGCCAACGGCAAGCTCACCGCGGTGGTCACCCCAAAGGGTACGTTCCACGCCGATCTGTTTATAGACTGCACCAACGCCTGGACCGCGCGGGTGGGCAAGGTCCTCGACGCGACGCCGCTGCCCGTTCAGCCGCTCAAGCGATACCTTTGGTTCCTCCAACGAGACGGCTCGATGAACCCCGACGTGCTCTCGTCCATGCCCATGGTCATCGCCCCCAGCGGACTGTACGTGCGACCCGAACACGCCAACACCCTACAGATGGGCAAAAAACACCCCGCTCAGCCCCAGCCAAACTTCGACTACGAGGACCAAGACGTCATCGAGGCGTTGTACTCCCACGATGGCGGCATCGACGCCGCTCCGTTCGAACTTTGGATGGAGATCGCCGAGCTGATGCCCCCACTGGGCGAATTCGCGGGATTTAACGCGACAACTTCGGGGTTCTACGGCACCACGCCCGACCACAATCCGTTCTTGAGCTTCGACCCGCAGATCCCCAACCTAATGCGACTGGTGGGATTCTCGGGACACGGCGCGATGTTCGGACCATTTACGGCCAAAGTCGCTGTAGCCATGGCCCAAGCGGGCACAGACGTGTCCGAGGTAGACGTGGACGGCGAACCCGTCGACACCACCGGGTTCCACATCGGACGCAGCTTCGATCACGCCGAATCGATGGTCATCTGACCCGCGATTCGGCGCGAACATGTCTAACGTCCGCCTTGAACCCGATGCAGGGTTTCGTCGGCCTCGCTCCAGCGCCACAAGTGGTCCCCTTTTCCGCGAAAAGGCACATGCACGTTGACGAACAGGTCCGTCCCGGGACGCTCGGCCGCGCGCTCCTTCATCATTGCCACCGACTCGGAGGAGAGCTGGGCCAAGCACTTGTTGGGATGCTCCATCAACTCGTCGATCAACAGTGCGTCGGTATCGAGACCTGAAGGCACGACGTCTACGTTGGACCGATTGAGCAATGCGAGAGTACCGTCGGCCGGCTGTTGAAGTTCCGTTTCATTCCAACGAAGGTTGACCACCCGTGTGGCGGTGTCGAGCACCTCGAACACTGAGCGATCGAGGCCAGGCATGTTGACTCGGGAGATCTTTTGACGCTCGACACGCCACATCCAAACGGCCAAATCCTTATGGCTGTCAGTGGTAGCGAGGGCCACAAATAGGCCCCCGTCAACCGAGGCGACGTCTAGGGCCGACTGGATGGTCTCGGACATTTTTGGAGAGCAATCATAAGGATAGCGCTACAACGCACTCGCCAGTTCGTGGGGCAGTTCAGGCTCCACGAACACAGCTCCCGGCAATTTCAGCCGCTTCTTAAGCTCTCTTTGGGCTTTGGAAACATCCACACCCGTATCGTTGGAGAGTAAAACCACTTGCGTGAACGACCCAGCACTTGCGGGAGCGGCAAGCAGTAGGGCGGCGCAAAGATAAACGGCAAGAATCATTCGGACTCCTCGTTTGGTACACGCAACGTACCAGACCTGCCGCAGCCTATTGCTCGATTTCGGAGTTTAGTTCGAACCCCGTGATGGTCTCGAGCTCTGAGGTGCTCGGATCATAGAAGCTGATTCGCCCTAGATCGTGTTCTTGGCTGACCCAGGCGTATGATTCGACACCATCCGTGGGATCGGCATCGGGCAACACGCCCACATAAACCGGCGGCGATTTTAGGGTGATCTCGTCGTGCAACAACGTGAGGTAGTCGATGCGTTCAAGGTAGTTTTCGCCGTCCATGATGAAGTATCCCGCCTCACCAGAGGTGCTGTTCGCAAAACCGATGGGCTGGGCGGGGAGCTGAAGTGGATTGCTGCGTAAATCGGTAAGATCGACGGTCGTAAGTGCCCAATGGCCAAAGAAGGGCCCGAAGACATCGGCGTCGGGGGTGTCGCTCAGGGTGTGCACCACCAACATGGACGAGCCGTCCGGCGTAATCATCACGTTGCTAACCGGCTTAATAAGACCATGTAGGCTGATCTCGTCGGTGCCGCGGTCCCAAACGGCGTAGCGGTCGACCAAGGAGGCCGTGGTGTACAGCACCCCCACATTTCCGTCGGCGCTCAGCTGCAGCGACCCCAAGCTGACACCCGCTGGAGTAGCTAAAATAGAGGGTTGTCGTAGGGGATCAGAGAGGTCGACCACCCAAAGCTCCTCGGAGCCGCGACACACCACCACCAACTCGCTGCCGTCTTCGGATAAGTCGAAGTCGGTGGGGTTGAGCCCCATCCGCAGCGGCGTCAGCGCTTCGGTATCCATATCGATGAACAGTATTTCTTCTGCACCAAACTGACGGACAAAGGCGTAGCTCCCATCGGGGGTGAGCAGCACCTCTTCAGCACGTGGCGGATCCACGTCTTCGCTCAACCGAATCATCACCGGGACCAAGGGCGGTTGGTCGAGATGTACGATGGCCAAGTACTCGTCCGAGACCACCGCCGCGACATCGCCACCGCTGTTGAACACCACCTCGCGAGGATTGAAGCCCACGGCCATGGGGTAGTGGTCGCCGGTGACTAGATCGACGAAGGACGCCTCGTTGAAGGACTCCAGCCCCTGTGCCGGTGGATCGTCCGAGGACTCCGCCGCCTGATCGTGCCAGAGCACCGCGAACTGGCCGCTAGGAGACAGGCGCATCGCGTTCATGTTGTCGCGGACCGGGACCACGCGCTGGTCCATGCTGTCGACGTCCAAGACACTGATGCTGTCGCCGCCACGGTTAAAGACCACCGCCGTTTGATGGTCGTCGGTGGTCTGCACAAACTGTGGATCGGCGCCTACCGATTGAGTAATCACAGATAGCGCCTGCGCGTTTACACGGGTCACTGTGTCGCGCAGGGGGTTGGTCACAAACACGTACGTGGGCGTCTGGGCAGGCGGCCGCGAGAAGAAGTCGTCGTCTTCGATCTCGGGCGGCGCCGTGCTGGAGGTGTCGGTGGCGCCCTGCGTGGAGGGGTCGGATGCCATTGTCGCACTGTCAAAGTACAACGCCTTGTCAGATGAAGCGCACCCGAGCAGGCAAAGAGAGAGGGTGAGGCCAACGGCCGTGACGCGCATGTAGGCTCCCGAGAGTGCCTAACTCTAGCGCATCTGAGGACGACTCGCGGGCGAGATGTGGCCGCTCGACGTTTTATCGCCCCAGCGGTCAGGCCTTCCCTGGAGATGTCAAGTCGGGCTGAACCCAACGACCATACGGCACCGGGTAGCGCCCTAGAACCTAAAGTGCACGGTCCGTGGAACCCGCCGCGTGTCGTGCACCACAACCTTTTGCTGCTTCACCACTTCAACCGTCTTGAAGTGACCTGGAACAATGAGCCGATGTCCGTGGCGGTCGAACGTGGTGTGAGCTCCAACCCAGACTCGCCGAGTCGTGACCACAGGTCGGGTGACGACATGAGAGGTGTGGACCACGCGGCTGGTACCCACGCCAACGTGGACGACGGGGCTGGCCATGGCTGCTGTGGGCAGCGCCATTCCAAGCAGAAGGGCACCAGTAGAAAGCGTTGCTTTGAGGCTGCGGAAGGTCATGGTCATCTCCGTTTTTCGTTACGTCCCAATGACGTAGACCGCCCCCCGTTCATTCAGAAGATCTTTCAATGAATCTCAAACGCTGCGAAAAGTTCCTGTCTGCTACCGCACCCCCACGGCCTTGGCGCCCGTCGGTCCAGCCTCTGCTTGGACGGGATTGTGCCACGACTGTCACAGGGAGGTCGGACGAGGCGTTAGGTTGGCATGTGGCCGCTGCATCCAAACTCCATCGCTGGCTCCCCTTCTCCGTCCTGGTCATCGCCATGATCCTCGGCGCCGCGGGCATGTGGTCCCTCACACCCGACACCGGTCCCGATCCTGTGGCACCCCCGCCACGCGCTATCGAGGTCGCTGTGTTGCGACCGGCACCGAGCACCCCGCCAGCGCTCCCCATTGCGGCCAAAAAGAAGCCGACTCCCACCTCGGCACCGCCCCTCGTCGAACGAGCGCGCATCAAGACCGTGAGCGGATACCCACCGCCCGACCCCGATCGAATCTACGAAGGCCAGGCTCTTCGAGGGC
Source organism: Rhodobacterales bacterium (assembly GCA_009936995.1). Taxonomy (GTDB): domain Bacteria; phylum Myxococcota_A; class UBA796; order UBA796; genus JAACDH01. The sequence continues at coordinate 12,433 of JAACDH010000386.1, read as the reverse complement.
TCGCCCAAGCCGCCATGGAGCGCACGCCGGGCATCCAGGACTGTTACCGCGATTGGTCCCAGAGACACGGCGAGCTGCCCGGCCGCTTCACGCTAAACCTGACGGTGCCGGTCAACGACAACCGGGTCCGCGCTACGCTTCCCTACGCCTATCCGGGCGGAGCGGAGCTTGAGGACTGCGTGAACGACATGCTCGGCGACGCCCAGTTTACCCAGCCGGACGAGGATTTCATGATGATCTGGCCGGTTCCCATGCCTATACAATAGGCACAACACCGGTTTGAGCGGCGAACAACGCAAGCAGCAGTTAATCTGCGGCGGCAACGACCTGGAGTCCCCGTGCTACTTCTCGCTCTCTCCTTGATTAACGGCGCACAAGCCGGCGGCCTCGATCTCCTTGAAGTCGGCGGCAGCTGGGGCACGCCGGGTGCCACCAACCCCACCGCGGCCTGGTGGAATCCCGCCGGGATCGCGGTCGGAGGCGGCACACAGTTCCTCATCGAGGGCGCGCCCACGTTCGCCACGATCGAGTTCGACCGCACCAACCCCGATTACGGCCCCGCTGCCGACATCGATGGCGACGGCGTCGTCGACGAGTACAACTACGGGGGCCTGGACACCCTGAAGACCACCGCGGCCGTGCCTTTCTTCGGCGTCAGCTCGGACTTTGGCGTGGACGGACTGGGAATCGGCGCGGCCCTGGCGGTCCCCGTGGCCCGTGGCGGCACCGAAGAAAGCATCCCAGGAACCGGCGCCTTCCACCTGCGCGATGGCAACATTCAAGCGATCAACCTCATCCTGGCTGGCGGGTACCACATTGCCGACAAAGTCGCCTTCGGTGTGTCGGGTTCTGTGGTCGACAGCAGCTGGTCGGCGGTCACCAGCGTCGAGACGGTCAGCACCCTGAGCGAGCTGATCCCCGACTTCCACGATCAACAATTCGAGGACCCGAACTACACCTCCGTCCTCGATTTCCAGACCCTCAGGGACCGCAAGATGACCATGGGGGCGGGTGTGTACATCACGCCCAGCGACAAGGTCGGCATCTCCTTGGCGTTCAAGAAGGGCGTGAAGTTGGTCCACGAGGGCGACATCAGCCTTCAGCTCGGTTGCCCGCCCGAAAACGCCGATGGTTCTCCCAGCCTCCCTCGTCTAGGCGTCGAGATTCTGGGTCTGTGCAACGCCAAGCTCAAGGGCACCGGCGAGGTCGGCTACAGCCTGCCCTCCCGCATCAACTCCGGCATCGTGTTCACCCCGAACGACAAGGTCCGCCTCGAAGCGATGGGCGGTTGGGTAGGTTGGTCAGTTTTTACCGACTACGACATCCGCACCACCGTGAAGCCCGAAGACATCGAGGACTCCGCGAATCCCAAGCAAGCTGCTGACCTGGGAAGCCAAGAACGCCAGTGGGCCCGCGACAACAAAAACACCCTCTGGCTCGGCGTGGATGGCAAGGTTCAAGCCCACGAACTGGTGCTGGTCGGTGGCCGCGTGCTGTTCGACAAGTCGGCCATCCCCACCGAGAACCTGTCCACGAACAACTTCGACACCAACCTACTCGCGCTAAGTGGCGTGGTCGCCGTCGGTCCGTTCGCCGGCATGTCTATTGGCACCTCGTTCGAGCAACAGATTCTGTCCTCCCGCACGGTCACCGACAGCGCCTACGGTGTGAACCTCGACCCCGACTTGGCCAAGCCCGACCGCTACTTCTACCCATCCGCGAACGGCGACTACTCCGGCAGCATCACTCGGATCGGCATCAGCGTGATGGGCAGCTTTGGAGCCGGTGGCGACGTCGAGTAGGCTACACGGAAGTTCTCGACTCGGAGAAGACCATGGTCCCGCCGCCCAACCCTCACCCTACCCTCGCCTCCAGAACCGGTCCGGTGGTGCTCTGCATCCTCGACGGCGTGGGGATCGGTGGGGGTGGCGAAGACGACGCCGTTGCGACCGCGCGCACGCCCACCCTCGACCGGTTGCGTGAAGCCGGTCCCTACCGAACCCTCAAGGCCCACGGACGCTGGGCCGGATTGCCCAGCGACGGCGACATGGGCAACAGCGAGGTGGGCCACAACGCCATGGGCGCCGGCCGGGTGTTCGACCAAGGCGCCAAGCTCGTCGACAACGCCTTCGCCTCGGGAAACATCTTCGACACCGTCACCTGGAAGAAGCTCACCGCCGGCAACACCCTGCACCTGATCGGCTTGCTCAGCGACGGCAATGTACACAGCCATGTACGTCACCTAAACCAGCTTATCCAGCGGTCAGCTGTGGATGGTGTGTCGCGACTTCGCGTGCACATCCTCACCGATGGCCGCGACGTACAGGCGCGCTCAGCCTTGATGTACATCGCCCCGTTGCAGGCGCTTCTGAACGAACTGTCTACCGATGGTAAGGACTACCAAATCGCCAGTGGTGGCGGTAGAATGCGACTTACGATGGATCGTTACGAGTCTGAGTGGGACATGGTCCAGCGCGGCTGGGACTGCCATGTGCACGGCAAGGGTCGTCCGTTTTCCAGCGCTGCAGAGGCCGTCCAGACCCTGTACGACGAAGACGCGAAGGTAGACGATCAGTGGCTCCCCGCCTTTGTGATCGTGGACTCCGAGGGGGGTCCAGTTGGGCTGATTCGCGACGGCGACACCGCCCTGCTCACCAACTTCCGTGGCGACCGCGCGCTAGAGATCAGCCGCTGCTTCGACGACGACGAGGTGCCCATCGACCGCGGCCAACGACCCGACGTCTACTACGCGGGCATGATGGAATACGACGGCGACCTGCACATTCCCAAGCAATATTTGGTTCAGCCGCCCGCCATCGACCGCACGGTTGGCGAGTACCTGGTCGCCGCAAAACGCCGTACCTTCGCCTGCTCCGAGACGCACAAGTTCGGCCACGTCACCTTCTTCTTCAACGGCAACCGCAGCGGTCTGCTGGACGCCAGCCTGGAGACGTACGCCGAGATCCCCTCCGACACCGCGCGTCCCCAAGAGCGCCCGTGGATGCGCGCGGCCGAGATCACCGACCGGGCCGTGGCCGAGATCCTGGAGGGCAACTGGGATCACGTCCGATTGAACTACGCAAACGGCGACATGGTCGGCCACACCGGCGACCTCGAAGCCACCCGGATCGCCCTGGAGGTGGTCGATCGCTGTGTGGCCCGTTTAGAAGAAGCCGTCATCGCCGCCGACGGCATCTTGTTGGTCACCGCCGACCACGGAAACGCCGACGAGATGTACCTGCGCAAGAAAGGTACCGTGCTCGAACACGACGATGGCAGCCCACTTCCCAAGACCAGCCACACCCTCAACGAGGTGCCGTTCATCGTGGTCGACCCACAAGGAACAATCCGAATCGCGCACCCCGACGACGACAACGCGGGCCTGGCGAACATTGGCACTACGATTCTTGAGCTCTGCGGCCTACAAGCGCCCGACGGCTACCAGCCCGGACTGGTGCGCTGACGCCAGTTGGATACAGGGCCGTCCTACCCCGGACTACGCCATGATCGTCGACTTCCGCTCCGATACCGTCACCCGTCCTTCTGACGCCATGAAAGCCGCCATGGTGGCTGCTCCCCTCGGTGACGACGTGCTCGGCGACGAGCCCACCGTCCAAGCCCTCGAGCGCCGCTGCGCGGAGCTGGCCGGCAAAGAAGCCTGCCTGTTCATGCCGTCGGGCTCGATGGCCAACTTGGTGGGCATCTCGGTGAACACCCGCGGCGGCGACGAAGTCCTGATGCACGAGGGCGCCCACCCGATCAACTACGAGGCCGCCGGTCCCGCTCGGTTCGCAGGCGTGCAGATCCGCCCACTGCCCGGTGAGCATGGCATCCTCGACGTCGACACGGTGTCTGCCGCGATCCGACCCGAAGACGACCACTTTGCACCCGCCACCCTGCTGTGCATCGAAGACACGGCCAATCGCGGCGGCGGCTCTGTCTACCCCATCGAGCGGCTGGACGCGCTGACCGAGCTGGCCCACAGTCGCGGACTGAAAACCCACATGGACGGGGCCCGCATCTTCAACGCCGTGGGCGCCAGCGGCCACTCCCTTCAGCGACGCCTTCGCGACTTCGACACGGCCTCCTTCTGCTTCTCCAAGGCGCTGGGCGCACCGGTGGGCTCGGTCTTGGTCGGTTCGGCCGACGCCATGAAGCTGGGCCGACGGGTTCGCAAGTCCCTGGGCGGCGGAATGCGACAGTCGGGCATGTTGGCCGCCGCTTGTCTATACGCGCTGGACCACAACATCGACCGACTCGCCGTCGACCACGCCAACGCAGCGGCCCTGGTTGCCGGTCTACAGGCCATGGGACTAGACAGCCGCACCCCGCCCACCAACATGGTGTACGTCGAAGTGCCGGACGGCCCCGCCTGGCAGGACGCACTTGAGGAGGCGGGCGTTCGCTGCTTCGCGGTCGGTCCCACGGCCCTGCGACTGGTGGTGCACTTGGCCATAGACCGCGCTGGGGTGGACCATGCCATTCGGGCGTTCCAAGCCCTTCAGTAACAACCTCGAGCACAAGCCTCCGGTTTCGGGATGGCAGGTTCCCGAGCGCGACACCTGATCTCACCGCCACTCTCCTAGAAAGTGGTAAGTGAAGGGACCTGACCCTCTTTGCGGGCTGGAGAGACGACCATGTGGATCTTAGCCCTGCTCGCGTGCGGTGGACCGACCCCCGACGCCATCGACGAAACGACCGAGCCCACCCAAGCTTCGCCCATCCAAGCCACGGACGCCGAGCGGGTTCGCGCGTTGATCGCGGGTGACGCCCTGCTCGACGACGTGCGGTCCGAGGTGGCCTGGTCCGATGGGTGGCCGGTCCAAGACGGCGATCAGTGGTTGTTCCTCGCCGTCTCCGACACGCCGCCACAGCTGGCCGGCGACTTCAACGACTGGGTCCCCGAAGCGATGACCGCCGGCGACGGCTTTTACTGGTCCGAAGTGCAGATCGCCGACGCAACCGGACTCGCCTACAAGTTTGTGGCGGCCGACAGCTGGACGGCCGACCCTTGGGCGCGCAGCTACAACTACGACGCAAACGGCGAGATCAGCTTCGTCCCCCCTTCCACCTCCACCTACCATTTAGAGCGTTGGCCCCACCTCTCCGGCGCTGGACTGGAGGCCCGCGACGTCCGGATCTACGTGCCCCAAGGCGACGGTCCCTGGCCCGTCCTCTATATGCACGACGGCCAGAATCTGTTCAATCCCGAGGCGATGTGGGGCGGCTGGCGACTGCAGGACACCCTGGTGACCCAGCCGTCAATGTTGGTGGTCGGCGTCGACAACACGCCCGCCAGAATGGATGAGTATACGCATGTGCCCGATGATATCGGTACCGGGGAGGTCCTGGGAGGACAAGGGAACGCGTATGCCGACCTGCTGCACAACACCCTGCGCCCACACGTCGAGGCCACCTACCCCGTCACGGACAAGACCGGCCTGCTGGGTTCCTCGTTGGGCGGCCTAATCAGCCTTCACATCGCCCAGACCTACCCCGGTGAATACGACTTTGTCGGTAGCATGTCGGGCACTCTGGGCTGGGGTCGGTTCGAACTCACCAACGACACCATGGCCGACCGCTGGCTGGCCGACGCGCCAACCATCGCGGTGTACATCGACTCGGGCGGCGACGCAGGCGCCAACGGCTGCGAAGACCTCAACGGCGACGGCTCATTTGCCGACGATCCCGACGCCACCGACAACTACTGCACTTCCCAGCAGCTCGCCCAGCAGCTCGCCCAGCAGGGCTTTGCCTGGGACGAGACCCTGTGGCACTGGCACGAAGTGGGCGCGGAGCACAACGAGCTGTACTGGGCCGACAGGGTTTTTCGCCCCATCCAACTGTTCGCCGACCTGCCCTAGCGGCCCTTGAACACCGCCGGGCGCTCGGTCAAGAACGCCGTCACCGCCCCGCTGAAGTCCTCGCTTCCGAGGGTGTCGGAGAAACACTGGGCGATCGGTCTTACTAGGGACCCCGATTCAGTCCGTCCACCTCGGCGATGGCGAAAGCCGCACCGAAAAACGCACAGCCAAGAGATTACTGCCCCAAAAGTATAGACGCGAGCTACAGTGAACTGTGCGTCAATCGGTTACTGCTCAGCCCGCCAACAACATATTGAGCCGTCAACGGACGGATGCGACACCTACTTCGCATCGGATCAACGACCGACACCATTCGCCCCTAGCCACCGGAAGTCAACATGCTCCCAGCCTCCTCTATGCGTCTCGCTACCGCCACCCTACTGGCCCTCTCCGTTGGCGCTTGTAAGGGCGACTCCGCCTCAGATGGCGATGACGACGGCACCAACCCGGCTGGCGTCACGTTCCCAGACTACACCCCTGGCTTCACCGTCATCGCCAAAGCAGGGGACGGCCTCGACAAGCCTCAAGACCTCGACTTCCACCCCGACGCCGACCGCGAGTTCGAACTTTGGGTCGTGAACAAGCGCACCGAAGACACCGGCAGCGACATGGTCATCATCCACGATGCCGGCCTCTCCAGCCAAACGTCCGAGAACCGTATGGACGGCAACGCCTGGCACTTCATGAACCAAGTGTCCGCCATCGCCTTCAGCGACGACAATGGAAACTGGGCGACCTCTGCCGAAATTCACGATGCCAACCATTCGGGCACCCCGGAATCCGAGCCCGCGTTTAGCGGTCCCAGCCTGTGGTCCAGCAACCTCGACGTGTTCGCGCGCCCCTCCGGCGGTAACGGTAGCCACCTCGACATGCTGCACCAAAGCCCTCAAGCCATGGGCATCGCCCACGACGTAGACAACGCGTTCTGGGTCTTTGATGGCTTCGCCGACGAGATCGTCTGGTACGACTTCGTCACCGACCACGGCCCCGGCAACGACGACCACAGCGACGGCAAGGTCAAGCGATACTCCGATCTCCCCCTCAAGAAGATCGCCGGAACGCCCGGACACATGGTCGTCGACAAGTCGACCGATTGGCTCTACATCTGCGACCCCGGCAACAGTCAGATCCTCCGTATGGACATCTTCAGCGGCACTAAGGACTTCGATCTCGCCGCCAACTTCGAGTCCTTGGCCAAGCACTTCCAGATGAAGGACGAGGTCTGGGAGGTCTTCGCCGACACCAACCTCCAAGAGCCCACCGGTATCGATCTAGACGGCGAGCTGCTGTACGTCACCGACAAGGCCACGGGCGAGATCATCGGGTTTTCACTCGAAACCGGCGAAGAGCTGGGACGCATCCAGACCGACGCCGGCGCCATCATGGGCATCAAGGTCGGACCCGATGGCAACCTGTACTACGTCGACCGCAAGTCCAACAAGGTCAATCGCGTCGATCAAAACTAGCTCTAATGCAGGTCTTTCGTCACCTATCGCTTTCGTTGAGCGTCATCTTTGGGGCGACGTTGGGCGCAAGCTGCGACGTCGCCACCGAAGACAGTGCTAGCCAGACCACAACGGTCACAACGACCCCATCCGAGACCACCGACCTCGATAAGCCGGCGTTCGCCTTGTGCACAGACACCGGCCCCAGCAGCGTCGTAAACGTCAGCTACGAGGCCGATGTTGCGCCAATCTTTCAGGTCTGTCTGAGCTGCCATATCAACGCCGGCACCTCACTCAAGTTCGACGACGCCTATCCGGTGATGATCGAATTTTCTTCAGAGGGATTACCCAGTATGAACCGGATTCAACCGGGTTCACTGGACGAATCGTACCTGTGGCACAAGCTCTGCCATACCCACAGTAACGTGGGCGGCCTAGGCACGGTGATGCCACCCGATTTCCAGCTCTCCAAGCCCGAGATGGAGGTGGTTCGGTCTTGGATTATGGATGGCGCCGCGCCGTAATCCCCCTAGGTCGTTGCAATCCCTCCACGGCGAAGAAATGGCCCTGGTGGCCATCAGGCCTCTAGGTCGTCGAGTCTCGGCGCTGCTACTGGCCCGAACCAGGGGCGAGCGGATCGCTCGTGGCCTCACCAGAGCGATGGGTACGTCCCGAGCGACCCACAATCGACAGAGCCAACGCCATCACAAGTCCGGCGATCCAGCCGGGCCAGGTGGCATACCCTGCCTGGCCCGTCCACTCGACTACCAGGCCGCCCACCAGGGCTGCGCTGCTCATGCCCAGGGTGAGGGCCAAGGCGTCTAGGGCGCTCGCCTTGCCAACCAGATCTGCGGGCGCCCGCCGCTGCAGCTCGGTCTGTGAGAGCACCCAGTTTGCGCCCGTCCCCAGTCCCCAAAGGACGGTTCCGACGACCACTGCCCAGGCCGGAAGCGAGACAGTGAACGTCAACATGCCCACCAAAGCCGACGCGATGGCCACATTCCACACCGAGACGAGGTTCTGAGGTGTGGACGCTTGGGTGGCGATGATGGGCCCAACCCCGGTTCCAACCCCTCGAACCATCTGAAGAAATCCCAGGGTGAATCCGGCGGTGCCCATGAACGCCATCTGGGTCGCGGTGAGGTTTAAGCTCACCAAAGCGCCGCCCGCGGCCAGGGACAGGGGCGTCTTCGCGAAGGTCGCACGCAGGAGATCTGGGCGATGCCACACCACCTGTAGGGTTCGCCACCAGCCCCCAAGCACGCTCTCGGTCGTGGAAGCCACCCCAGGAATGGCCGGCAAGAGCGCGATGAAGCCTGCGGCCACGACAAAGGTGCCCGCGTCGATGAGCAAGGCACGGACGGGGCCGTAGTAGGTCAGCACCCCACCGAGTCCCATTCCGACGGCATACATCACGCTCCACGTCGCCGAGGAGAGGGTGTTGGAGCGCAATAGATCGTCTCGTTCGACCAACGCTTGAACGGCGGCCGTTCGGACCGGGTACTCCAACGCGCTCACGCTGGTTCTCAGCACTAGCATCAGCTGAAGGGCCGCCAACGAACCCAGATGCGCGGACCACGCCATGCAGAGCGTGAGGAAGACCTGGGTGATGTGGGTACCCAGCAGCAGCCGTTTACGATCAAAGCGATCGGCGAACACGCCAGAGATGGGCGCCAGAAATGCGTGGGGCAGGCTGTGAGCCGCCAAGACCAGCGCCAACGCCAACGCGCCCTCGCCGCCGCCCTGCTCCATCGCCAGTAAACTGACGGCGACGTAGGATAGCCAATCGCCCAACATTGACACCATCTCGCCAAGCCAAAGCCAGCGGAATCCAGGTCGAGTGCGAATGAGTCGGATGAGTTCGTTCATGGGAGCCTCCCCGAACTAACATCCTTTGGCACAGTTGTAGGTGCGTCGATCTTGTGGGCGACCCAACACAGGGTGGGTACCACGACGAAGAAGAGGGACTCCCCTGACATGGAGTCCCTCTTCCAAAAATCTATGGGAGCGAACCCTAGGGGCAGTCGCCCAGCGCCGAGTAGTCGACGTCGATGACTTCGCCGCCCTCGAAGTTGGGGTCGTCGAAGACCACGCTGTTGCTGCCGGCGTCGTAGGTCCAGCCTGACGTCCATTCGGTACCGTCGACCCAGACCTGCACCGTGCCGTCGGCCGCTTGGGTACCCAAGCCGAAGGAGTTGATACCCGCCAGCGAGGCGTTGGCCAGGAGGTCCACCTGGTTGGACCAGGCGGAGTCGCAGATATTGAGGACTTCCCCGCCGGTGAAGTTCGCCGCGTCCACGTAACCGCCGCTGCCGCTGCCACAGAAGCCCTGGTCGATTACCGCAGACACCTTGAGCAGGCCTTGGTTGGACTTGTAGGAGCTCATGTCGGCGAGCCAAGTGCCCCAGCCTACACCGGACTGCTCGGGCTCGTCACTGACGACGATGACGTGCAGCAGTGCGTCGGAGCGAAGGAAGTTGGCGTTACACTGACCCGCGCCAGTCTGGCTGACGGCCACAGCGGACAGTTCGAGGAGGGCCTCGGTGCGGCTGTGGTGCTCCCCTTCGGCGACGGCATTGGTGAATAGACTCTGGTAGTTCGGCGTGGTGGACTCGAGGATGCCCGAATTGAAGCAGCCGTCGTACAGGGTGGTGACGCCGACGCGCCAGTCGGTGGTGACGGTGTTGATGGTGCTAATGAAGTTACCAAACGCGGAGGCCAGCACGGAGGCCTCGGTATCCATCGAGCCGGACTGGTCGACGGCGAAGATGATGTCCACGGGCGGCTCAAAGGGGACCTCGAAGGTCTCGCTCTCTTGGCTAGCGTATTGGCCTTCGCCCCACTGCTCGGCCTCGACAATGCCGCGGGGGTCGTTGCTGGTGACCGAGAGCGTGCCCAGGTCTCCGGCCGTGTCGGCGGCGGCGAAGCCAACCAGCACGGCCGCCGTCTCGGTGGGGGCCAAGGTGAGCGGCAGGGTGAGACCCGCCAGCAGCGACAGGTGACCGGCGCTGGCGTAGTCCAAGTCGGTGATGACCAAGTCTTGGCGGCCAATGTTGGTGAGAATCAGCTCTTTTTCGGCGCCGCAGGGGATGAAGGTGTTGGCGAAGTCGTAGTAGTTGGGACTGATGGCCAGCTCGGGGACGGCACCCTCGCCCATGAGATCAACCGGAACTTCCGCCGTGACGGGGTCGTCGGAGTGGACCAGCACCAGGCCGAAGTTGTTGTTCGCGGCCATGGGCGAGAACTGAACGTCGACGTGCTTCATGGAGCCGGGCTCGAGGGTAACGTTGAGGTCTTCGGTGAGAATCTCGAAGCTGATGCCCGAGGCCATCGTGACGTCAGTGACGGTCAGCGCCATGTCGCCGATGTTCTTGATCGTGAACGTCTGTACTTCGGTGTCGCCGCCGACCAGCTCGCCGTACAGCAACTGGGGAGGGGTCACTTGGATGACGGGCACCGGAACCACTTCGGGCTCGGGGTTGCTAATAAGATCGAACTCGGAGCAACCCGAGAGGACGAGGACAGCTGTGAAGAGAGTGGCGCGAAACATCAGAGGCTCCATAGATTGTCCTCACTAAAAGCAACTACTGTGCCACAGTGAGAAACGACCAAACCTCGGTTATGGCTGGAGCTGCGACAAATAGATCGCGGATTGTGTCTACATCTGGGGCGCACGTATCCCAGTAGGACTTCAACCCTCTGATTCTGACCTAATCCGCAGGCCCTCGCGTCAAAGCAAAGACAACAAGTGGTCAGCGGTGCGTCAAGGCACCGCTAACGCGCTTAGCCGCAGGGGTTCACGGCTTCTACTTTAGGTCGGCCCGCTGCACATGGCTGACCACACAGATGCGGTACCTCGCCGATGTACACCAGGGCATGCGCCGGATGAGACCCCATGTCCAATGGCGCAGACTGCAGATAAACAACCACAGCCCCCACAACCACCACTCACGACGACGCCACCGAATTTAGATGTTCCGCCGACCTATAGAAGGTCGGAGACCGCCTCGCGCTCGCCCGAGAGGGCCGCCACGTTCTGAGCGATCTTATCGCGGGCGAATTCGCCGACGTCGATGTCTTCGACCACAGTGACCACGCCGTCGGCCGAGACGATGACGGGGAAGCTGAACACGAGGCCCTTGGGCACGCCGTACCAGCCCTGGGACACGAGCGCCATCGAGACGATGCGTCCGTTGGAGCCGCTCCACCAGTCGTGCATGTGGTCGACGGCAGCGTTGGCCGCAGAGGCCGCAGAGCTGGCGCCACGGGCGACGATGATGGCCTTGCCACGGGTAGCGACGGTCTTCAGGAACTCGCCCTGGAGCCACTCATCGTCCAAGCCATGGGCCTCACCGTTGATGGTGCAGCGGCTGGTGTCTGGGTACATCGTGTCGGCGTGGTTGCCCCAGATGAAGACATCTTGGACGTTGACGACGGGGGTGCCGGCCTTGACGGCGAGCTGACCGGCGGCGCGGTTCTGATCGAGACGGGTCATGGCGGTGAAGCAGCTGTCGTCTAGATCCTTGGCGTTCGCGTTGGCGATAAGGCAGTTGGTGTTGCAGGGGTTGCCCACCGTGATGACCTTGACCGTCTTCTTGGCGTTGTCGTTGATGGCGTTGCCCTGACCCACGAAGATGGGGCCGTTGGCCTTGACGAGGTCGGCGCGGTCCATGTCCTTGCTGCGGGGACGTGAGCCCACGAGAAACACAGCGTCGGCGTCTTTGAAGGCGACCGCGGGGTCGGACGTACCGACGATGCCGTGAACCAGACCAAACGCGGAGTCTTGAAGCTCCATGATCACGCCGTTGAGGCGCTCCATTCCCGGAGGAATCTCGAGGAGCTGAAGGATGACCGGTTGGTCGGCGCCAAAGCAATCGCCGGAAGCGATGCGCCAGAGAAGGGCGTAGCCGATGTTGCCTGCAGCGCCCGTGATGGCGACGCGAATGGGAGCGTTCATGGAATCCTCTGGGTGACCCGCGGGTCGGTTCAGTCGATGCGTAAGTTGCGCGAAGGACACCCGCGTAACCGCCGCCGCCGCCGGATTCCACGCAACGTTTGGAGGCGTCTACTTGTACGGTCACCTGATTAAGGCTAGAACCCGCCGCTATGCGCCCCAACGAGGAC
>JAACDH010000385.1 GCA_009936995.1 Rhodobacterales bacterium | reverse complement strand
GACGACGCCATGGTGGTGCTATCCGAGAGAGATTTGAGTGACTTGGCGTAGTGTTTGCCCGATTCGAATATTTATTGAATAGACTGGTTCTCGGAGCGTCTAAACGGCATGATTCGCGCTAACACATGGCTAAAGACGGGTCTCGGAGCCGCAGTATCGTCCGCGGTCACCGTGGCCCTGTACGGTAGCGGCCCGACGCTATGGGGTCTTTGGTGCATGTTTCCGCCGACCAGCCTGACCCTCATCGAGAACCTCATCGATGACCAGACCGTTGCGTACTGGGAAACCGAAATGGACGTTCGGGTGGACGGGCCTGTACAAGACGCGGTGGTCGGCAGCGCGCAGGTGAACGCCAGCGGTGAGACACTCGCCCAACACGGCGGCGCCGGAGCACCGGTGCCTCAAGAAGACACGCCGGACGTGTCGGCGCTGGCGGTGCACTCCTCCGATGCTCCACGGGTGGTGACCGTCGAAGACCGCCCGGTAAAGATTCAGGGTAAGCGAACCGCGAATCGCCCCGAGGGCGCTGAGAAGTCTGCGGCTCAACAAGGGCGCGAAGCGATGCTGGCCCAGCGTGCGTTGGTGATGGCCAAGGGGCGGAAAGCCCGCTGTAAGAAACGGCACGATGACATCGACCGGTTGGGCGACGAGAAATTTAAGGTCCAGCGAGACTTGGTCGAGCATTACACGTCCAATATCAAGCGCTTCAACAGCCTAGGTTGGTCGGGCCCGTACGACAACGAAGATGTTCGAGGCTGGAAAATCAGCGGTTTTGGCTGCAACAGTCCCCTGCATTTTGCCGGCTTGCGTCGCGGCGACATTATTCTGACTGTCAACGATAAGAACATGCGGACGTGGATTCAGGTGTTTGGTGCCTACCGCAAAATGAAGCGTCAAGACGATTTCGACATCGTCTTGCTACGACGCGGCGAGCGTCATGTGTTGCACTACACCCTCATCTGACGGCACGATGGCTTCCCGGAGGCCCTATGACCCTGCTGTTCTTTTGTGTCGCGAACCCAGGCCGAAGCCAGTTGGCCGAAGGCTTGGCGCGTTCTCTGGCCGCCGACGATGTGCCCACAGATACTGTGGATTTGGTGGTTGACCTCTGCACAGATGAGGTTTATCCTTCTTTTTTGGGAAGCGCATCGCGATTGCACTGGCCCACGCCCGATCCCGCCGGCCACGACGAGCCCCGTCTTCAGCGATTCAGGGATGCCCGCGACTGTATTAAAACTCGATTGGTGAGCTTTCTCGGAGAAGAAGGTCTGCTGCGGGAGGCTCAATCATGAGCGCGTGGGGACACGACATTCGGGATCAATGGTCGTTCGATTCAAACGTCGTCTTTTTGAACCACGGTTCCTTCGGCGCGGTTCCTCGACGGGTTCGTCGGTATCAACGCCAACTGCAAGACGAAATGGACGAAAATCCGGTCGCATTCCTTTGTGGCTGTATCCAAGGCAGAATTCGCAGAGCTATCGTAGATGTCGCTGTATTTGTAGGGGCGCCCGCCGACGATTTGGTCTTCGTGCAGAACGCTACCGGCGGGGTCAACGCCGTTCTTCGCTCGCTCAACTTGGGTCCGGACGACGTCCTGCTCACCACCACCCATGTCTACGGCGCGGTTCGTCAAGCGCTGCAGTACGTGTGCGATCAAAGCGGGGCCTCTCTGCTCGAGGTAGTGATCCCGTTCCCCATTGTCGATGACCAGCAGGTGATTGATGCCGTGGTTGCCGCCCTAGACGGCCAAACGATACGCGTTGCAGTGCTGGACCACATCACCTCGATGACTGGACTGGTGCTGCCTATCGAGGCCCTGGTGCAGGCCTGCCATGCCCGTGGCGTGCCTGTGCTCGTCGACGGCGCACATGTACCTGGGCACCTGCCGCTCTCGATCGCCAAAATTGGGGCTGAGTGGTACACGGGAAACCTGCACAAGTGGGCCTTTGCACCTCGCGGAACGGCCATTTTGTACACCCGTCCCGATGTGCAGGCGGCGACCCACGGGTTGGTCACTTCTCACGGCTACGGCCAGGGCTACACGGGCGAATTCGACTGGCCGGGTACCTTCGACACAACCCCCTGGCTGTCCGCTGGCGAGGCCCTTCAGTTCGCGCAACAATTGGGCGTCCAGAAGATGCAGGCCTACAACCATGGGCTCGCCAACGAAGCGGGTAATTTATTAGCGGCTCACTGGAAAACTACCCGACCTTCGCCCAAAGGCATGACCGGTAATTTGGTCACGGTACGACCGCCTGTGCACGTACCGCCTACGTTTGAGGCTGCCCAAGTCCTCCACGATGCGCTGCTTCGACGATACAACATCGAGGTGCCGTGTTTTCCCTTCGGAGACCGGGTCTGGGTGCGGATCTCTGGTCAGGTTTACAACGAACTCGGCGATTACGAGAAGTTGGCTGATGCGCTGACGGCCGACGGGGTTCGCTAGGCCTCTTCGTAGGGCCCCTGAACTTCGGGGCCATGATTTCGGACGTTGCCCACCCGCTTCGACACGGTACGGGCGGCCATCTCTTCGGCTGGGTAGGGGTGGAGCAAGGCTCGGAGTTGCGCCTCGTCGCTGATGTGGGGGTTCAGCCAGGTGTCCCAGTGTGCTTGGGCCAGAATCACCGGCATCCGGTCGTGAATTGGCGCCATTAGCGTGTTTGGACCCGTGGTGATGATGGTGCAGCTGTGCACCTCCTCGTCGGTCTCTTTGTCGGTCCAAGACTCCCACAATCCGGCCATGGCGAACGGTTTGCCGTTTTTCATGCCGATGAGGTGAGGGACCTTGGTCTTGCCCTCGCGGCGCCACTCGTAAAAGCCGTCCGAGAGGATGAGCGTCCGGCGCTTCTTGAATGCCGACCGGAAGCTAGGCTTGGAGGCGACCGTCTCGGAGCGGGCGTTGATCATTCTAGCACCGATCTTCTTATCTTTGGCCCAGAAGGGGATCAATCCCCAGCGAAAAGTCCGGGCGACTCGCGCTCCGTCTGTCTTGACAACGCTAAGCACCTGGGTGGTAGGAGCGACGTTGTAGCGAGGCAGTACATCGGGCAGCACGTCGATCTGGAAGATCTCGGTAAGGGTGCTCGCGGACGCGGTGAGGGCAAATCGACCGCACATTTTCTATTCGCAGGTGTTGACAGTCATGGGCGGGTGGTCGCCGAGACGCGCGATAGTGTAGTGGTAAGGGCCGCTGCTGCTGATGTTGCCACCCACCCAGAATACGTCGTCGTTGTGCTTCCACACCGCGTGGAACGCGTCGGAGGAGACGGGGAAGGAGTCGCAGGTCCACTCGGCGCCATCGAACTGTGCCGTGGTGCCGGATTCGCCCGAGATGTAGACGTCTTCGTCGGGTGCGGTCCACACGCCCATCAGCTCGCGGGAGCCGCAGATGGGCTCGATGGCCTCGGAGACCCAAGCGTCGTTGTTCCAGTGCATGAGGACGGGGGTCGTGAGGCCGCCGACGATCCACAGGTCGGTGTCGCTTGCGCCGCGGACGGTGAGGATGCGCTCGCCGTTGGGCAGAGGGCGCTCCACAAGCTCTTCGCCGACCTTTTGGGCCGCGTAGTCCGCGCCGACAAACCAGCCGTTCCACACCTTGAAAAGTAGGCCGGGCGTGACATCGAAGAGCTCCCAGTTTGCGCCCTGTTTGCGCCAGATCTCGCCGGAGCCATCGCCGAAGACGTTTCCGCCGACAGCCCAGACGTCGACGCCGTCGTCGAACACGCCGAACAGGGTGGCCTCGGTGGGTACGTCTTCGCGGATTCGGATGCCGCCGACTTCGTGCACAATGGTGCCCTTCTCGCCCACCGCGTACCAGTCGTCGGGGCTGCGTCCGTGGACCCACCAGAGCACTTGGTCGATGGGCTCGGGGTCGGTGCACACTGCGTTACCGCCACTCCAGCGAACAATGAGGCCCTGGATGGAGGTCCAATCGCCGCCGACCATCAGCACGTCGTCGCCGGCGGACCATGCGGCCAGCAGCACGCCGCCGTCTTGGGCGTCGACCACTACGGATGCGTAAGGCGGAGCCTCGGGGGTACCGCTGTCTCGGAGTGCGCTGCCGCATCCCAGAAGGGTCATGGCGAGAATCATTACTTGCAAGCGGATACCTGGGGTAGGGGAGCTGCGGCAGGGTGCACGCCAATGGTGCCGTAATTGTCGGCCGTACTTAACAGGTTTCCACCCATCCACAGCACTTGGTCTTTATGGCCCACCACGCCATGGAAGTGCTCGGCGGTAATCGGCGGCGTGTCGCAGCTCCAGGTAGAGCCGTCGTAGCTGGACGCGGTGCCATTGTGGCCGGCGACCCAAACGGTGCCGTCGTCGTCGACCCAGACGCCCGATAGCTGTGCGTGTAGACAGGTTTCGTCGCTGGCGACCTCGGACCAGGCGCCCTGCTGCCAGCGGAGCACGACAGGAGCGGTCAACCCACCCACCGCGTAGGCGTCGTCGGCGCTGGGGCCGTGCATCGTGAGCAGGCGCTCGCCGTTGGGCGGATGCCGCTCTTCGAGGGCGGTGCCGTTCCAATAGTATGCCACCCCGTCGCCGACGAACCAGCCATTCCAGGTCTTGAACACCAGGCCTGGGAGGTCTCCCATGACAAGCTCCCAGTCTTGGCCGGTCTTCATTCGCCAAATTTCGCCGCGGACGGTGGAGGTATCGCCGCCGGCGACCCAGACGTCTTCTCCGTCGACGTACACTCCGAAGAGTGTGGCGTTGGTGGGGACGTCTAAGCGGACTCGCTCACTGCCGTTGTCGTGAATGACTGCACCACTCGTGCCGACGGCGTACCAGTCAGAGCCTTGTCCGTCGAGCCACCACAAGGCGGCGTCTGTGACATCGTCTTCGACGCACAGGGTGCTGCCGTCCCAGAAGCCAAGTCGGCCGCTGTTGGCGGTGAGATTACCGCCGACCATCACCAAGGTGCCTTCCGGGTTTTCCCACCCTGAGAGGAACATGCCGCCGTCGACATGTTCGGCCAGTAGGCTGGACCAGGTGTCGGGGATCTCGGTGGCGCTGTCGCTGTTTTTGGGACCGCCGCAGGCCACCAGGCTGATGAGGAGGGCGATGCGCTTCATGGTGTGGCCGGAACCGTCACACCCAGCGCCCGATCGCGGCGGGCTTCCGGCACCGGACCCGTGCCGATGTGCGTCCACTCGGTGAGCTGGGTTCCGTCGGGGGCGAGCATCTGCAGGGCATCGACGGGGGGCCCATCTGGGTTTTCGAGCATGAACTCACCGGTCCCAAAGCCGTACACACCCTTCACCCGGGCCCATTCTTCGGGCGTGTCGTTGGTGCGGTGGCAGGTGTCGCAGCTGCGCGGAACCTTGCTGGTGGTGTGCTGGAAGAAGGTGGAGAAGCCGATGTTGGCGTCAGAGCCGGCGGTCATGCGGAACACACCGAGGGTCTTGGTGCCACCTTCGCCATCGTCGACATCTTGACCCAGGACCGTGTTTCCATCGGCATCCTTGACGGCCATCTGCACTTGTTGCGAGGGAATCACTGAATGTACGCGGTCATCAGGTGCGATGCCCAAAAGGGTGTGATCGAGCATGTAGTCGTCGCGCTTACCGCCCACCAGACCAGCAGTCTTGTGGCCGGTTTGGTAGTCGGTTTGCGATAAGCGGAGGTCTAAGCTCACGTGACAGCCCAAGCAGTACTCGTTGTAGCTCGTGTGGCAGGTGTCACAGGTGAGGGAATCGGAGTGTGCCCAGTCGTTGTCGTCGGGCTTGTGAACCGAGGAAGCGCCATCGAGGTAGTCGGCAACTTGGTCAACCACGTGCTCGGCGCCATCAACCTTTCCGGTGAGGATGATCTGACCGTCCGGACCGGTGCTGAGCTGAGGAAGGGGGCGTCCGCTGTCCGTTCGATACACTTGACCCGCGTCTGGTACCCGGCGCTGGCGAGGCGTTCCATGGCAGTCTTCGCAGGAGATATCGACTTGGTACTTGGAGGTGGTGTAGATGCGACCGTCGCCGTGCACATCGCTGCCCACGTGGCAGTCTACGCAGTGCATGCCCAATTGGTAGTGAACGTCGGCCGGCGTGTCGTCGATGTCGTTGGTGGTGTCCTCGTCGAGGATGTAATAGCCCGGCGCGTGCCCGTAGGCCGTCTCGTTCCAGAGCTCGGCGTTGGGCGGCGGGTCGCCAACACCACCTTCGCGGATTCCCCGGAATAGTAGACCAATCCGACCGCCTTGGAAGTGGCATGTAGCGCACTGCTCGGTGGGGATAGCGGAGGTGATCTCATGCTTTTTGGGATATACTGGGTAGTTGGGAATGGACTTGTCGGCGCCTTCGTACACGCCGTCTTTGTTGTAGACCACATGGCAGGCCGTGCAGCCCGCAGACCGGTAGCGGTGCGGAGAGTCGTTGGAGCCGTACGTAGCTGCGTGGCAGGTATTGCAGCTCTTGGCGAGGTAATGATCGTAGGCGTAGCGCTCAAGCTGGCGGATGTCGCCGTCTGCGATGGCGTCCTCGATGTCTTCGAGCGGTGCTGGAATCAAAGGTTCGAGGGAGCAAACGGTGCCCTCTTCACCTGTGCAATCTGGGTCAACCGCGTTGTGGGAGCCGTAAATGGCCTGATAGTCCTGAAAACCCGCCAAGAACAGCGTGGGCATGTAGTGGCCCGCGTTGGTGGTCATGATGCTGTTGGGCATCGTGGCCGCGTGACTGGCGTGGCACACGCCGCAAGTTTCATCGAGAACGCGAATGTCGCCGGGGTTGATGAACTTCACGTAGGCTTTGGGAAGTTGGTCGAGCTGGTCGGGGGCCATGTCTTTGATGAAGCCGTCAAGTGCAGTGGGAAGACCATCGCCTCGCACCTCGGCCCAGTTCGCGGGCACCGGAACGTGGGCACCCTCTTTGGTGGTCTTGGTGGCGTCACCACCGTGGCAGAACGTGCACTCCGCCACGCCGCCGAGTGCTTCGGGCGTGTGGATGGGTTCGATGCCCTCGTGACACGTAGTACATAGCTCCCCCTCGTGGACGGGGAGGTCCGTGTCGTCCTTGTTGTTGCCGCATCCGGAGAGTGCGACCAGTAAGAAAAGGGATGCAATGATGCGGGTCACGCCCATCTCCTTGGAGGCTGGGATTGCTCGTTGAATCCCGAGCCATGTGTTGGCCTTCTGTTTGGGCATAATAAGTTTGTCAGCGTTCACGTTAACCGCCTACTTCCATCTCGATGATGACAGTGCCCGATTGCGACTTATCGTTGCTGTCGGTGACAGTAACGACCAATTCGACGTCGCTACCATTGAGGGGAAAGAGATCGTCGTTGCTGCTGTACAGCGTTGCGTCGAGGCCAACGACTTGGTCGGTGAACAGGCCGGTGCCGTCGTCTTGACAGAACAGGTTGACGGCTTCGTTGGTGAAGGTGGCCGAGAGCACGCCGTCGAGCTTGGTGTCGAGTGTGACCGAGACTGTTCCATCGGTGAGACCGGTGGTACGACCTCGGACCTTAATGCCCCAACCGCCCTGTGGCGCCTTCTGAAGGACCGCCACGTCTCCCGCTTCGAGTTCAACGAATGCGCCGCCCGCGCCGGTTCCCAACACCACGGACGAGGTCCCCGATCCATCGCAGGCCGCGACAGTTGTGGTGCCTGAATCGTTGGATGGGCCGTCTGATGAACAGGCGGCGAGGAAGAGCAGGGGAATGAGGGTGCGACGCATTGGTTAGCTCCGAGGGTGCCCAGACACTCGTTTTAGCCGGTGTGGGCTGGTTTGCCTACGGAATTGGACAAGCTCGCTACCGAACGATGTCAATCT
>JAACDH010000384.1 GCA_009936995.1 Rhodobacterales bacterium | reverse complement strand
GGTGGTGGTGCCGGTGGTGGTCTGGCTTGAGTCGTCGGTTCCGCTGATGCCCGAATTTCCTCCTCAAGCGACGGCTAGGACGAGGGCAAGGAGAGGTCGTGTACGGGTCATGAAGAATCCTGTCGATCGGTGCGGAGCCGACAGCATACACCTGGTTTTCCTCAAACCCCGATTCTACGGAATATCGACCGGCATTGCCAAGGGAATCGCCTCGCCGAACGTGGGTTTGCCCTCGCCAGAAGCCTCAGCCGCGGCCTCTTCATCCCAGCCGGCGTCGAACCCCTCCTCGGGCTGCCACGCCTCGACATCTTCTTCCTCGACCTCTTTGTTGTCGACCCAGTAGCCCTCTGCCCACTCGTTACCGTCGAACCAACCCGGAATCCAGGTGTAGCCTTCGTTCGCTTTGAGGGGCGTCCAGTAGCCGTTGTGGAAGATGGCGTCTTCGTCGAACCAGCCCTCGAGCCAGGCGAAGTCTTGGCGCTGTTCAGGGCGCCAGAAGCCGTCGTTCCACTGCTCGCCGTCGTAGAAGCCAGGCTCCCAGGTGTAGCCGTCCGGACCATCGCCCGCGGGTATCCAGTAACCCCGGATATACGTGCCATCTTCCAGGTAGTAGCCGTCGGCCCACTCCCAGCCGTCGCGCTCTTCGACGCGGTAGTGGCCTTCGACGTAGACGCTCTCGGCCTCCCACCAACCGCGCACGTAAAGGTAGCCTACGGGCGGGTTGTAGGCGGGGGACCAGTACCCGGGGTTCCAGCAACCGAAGTACCAATATCCGGGCGCCCAGACCCAACCGTTGCGCGCGGGAGGCGTCCACCAGTAGTACCAAGCGTGCACGGGGAACGCAAAACCAACCACCACCGTGGTGCTGTGGTGATGCCGGTACCAGGGGTGCACATACCAATGGCTATAGTGACCGTAGTAGTGGTTGTGACGAGGCAGCGAATGCCGCGCATAACGCGACGTATGAACCCTATTATGGGCTGGACGGGCGTACCGGTGGTCCAACGTGCGGTGGGCGGGCAACCTGCCCTGGGTGCTGCTCACTCGAGTGTCGAAGCTACGCACATTGCCCACGGGCCGTGACGAAACATTCGCGCGGACGTCTCGGGTCGCGCGCCCGGTAGACACCGGACGCCCCTCGCCCAGAGAGCGGACACCGCTGACGGAGCGGGTTTGGTTCACGCCTTGGGCCGAGGTGCGCGGTTGGGCTGCTCCGGGGGATGTGGACGACCGAGGGGCGGCGGCGCGCGGTGATGTGGCGCTGCGCGGAGCGGGTGTCGCGCGCGGCGCAGGCGTGGCACCCGAACGAGGCGCTGGAGATGCACCCGACGACGAGCTGGAGCGGGGCGACGGTGTGGACCGAGGCGTTTGCGACGAACGAGGCGCGGGCGTGGCGCTTGGCGTCTGGCCGCTGGAGCCCCGCGACGTGGGGGCCGTTCGGCTGGGCGACGTGCTGGAGTTTCGCGACGTGGGGCTGCGAGAGGGCGCGGGCTTCGAGGAACGACTGTTGCTCGTCGGAGGCGTGTTCCGAGTAGTGGCCACGGGCTTGCGGGAGGACGATTTTGAAGACGACGGCGCGCGAGGGGCCGGTTTGCTGGTGGACGAGCGACGGGCCCTGGACGATCCACCCGACTTGGCAGGTGTGGCTCCAGCTTGGGTTTCGCGCGCAGCGGGGTGATCCGTCTCGGGCGCGGCGAGCGCCGGGGAGCCGTGAATAAGCGCGAGCGTGAGCAGTGTAGTGAACATGTTGACCTCCACAACGCCACAGAGACGTACGCACCGTGTGTAGTACTCGATAAAACCTGGCCCCAGCGCTTTATGCCCGAGCACGATCAACCATACGCTATTGTAACGGCCTTCGCGGTCGTTGGCTTTGTTGCGCCATTTTTGGGCGGCTGCAGCCCGGGTAGTTTTACCAGAAATGGCGACTCAGAAAAGCTACAAACAGCGTTGATCCGGGAGGATGCCGTAGATGGCCTCTATCGCGCCACGGTAGTGCTTAGCAATGGACGATTTGGCTGCGACCTGCCGAACTTCGACGACCCTGCCCGCGCCCAACAGGCCTTGCAGGCGATCGCCGCTGCTGCTTGCCGAGAGGGCGCGCACCACCTCAACCTTTCTCTGTGGCGCCGCGATGGCGACGATTGGGTGGGCGACTACGCGGGTCTCACCAACGCGGGCCCGGCGTCACTCACCGAAGACAACAACCGCCTCTTCGACGGAACCTGGTACGCCGTAAACGAGGCCTTCCCTGTCGAGACCCAAGCCCTCGACCGCGCCTATGCCATCGCCGACGACGAACTCCTGGCCAACATCGGCGACGGCGGTGATCTCGTCATCGACACCGATGGCGACACCGTCGATGGACGTGTTTACCTTCCGCAAGCTGGTGTCTACGCAAACTTTCACGCAGAACGCTGCGACCGCGACGCCACGCTCTTCGCCCTCCTTGAGGCCAGCCCAGTGACCGTTTGCCCGTGACCAACCAGGCGCCGGCCATCGAGCTGCGAGGCGTAGTAAAAGAATACCAGGCGCTCTTTGGGGCACCTCAACGCGCCCTCGACTGTGCAGAATTGGTGGTCAACCGCGGCGAAGGCGTCGCATTGCTCGGCCCCAACGGAGCGGGCAAGAGCACGCTGCTGTGGATTTGTTCAGGGCTGCGGCGAGCCACCGAGGGTACGGTCCGCATCTGGGGGCGCAATCCCCGCGTGGCAAGCACACGTTCACGCATTGGACTGCTTCCCGACCGACCAGCGCTGTACCCAAGTCGCACCGCCTATGAACACCTCGAGCTGTTCGCCGCCGCCCAGGGCCTGCACAACACCGAAGCCGCGATCGCCGAAACCATCGGCCGACTCGATCTGAGCGCCGTCCTCCACCGCCCGGTGAGGCAGCTCTCCGCCGGTCAGCAAAAACGGGTCGCCCTCGCCCAGGCGCTACTGCACAGACCCGACCTCCTCCTGCTCGACGAACCCCTGGGCGCGCTCGACCCCGAGTCGTCTCGGCTGGTCATCGACGCCCTCGCGGAAGAACGCGCCCGAGGAACCACCTTGGTCATCGCCACCCATCGGCTGGTAGAGCTGGCCGGTTGCTGCGACCGCGTGGTCCAAGTCCGCGGCGGCAGCTCACAGCGCATGGGGCTCACTCCCCAGGTGCTGACTCGCCTACCCGTTCGGGTGGTCTACACGCTGCCCGACCAAGCCCCCGCGCCCAGCGTGGGAACCCCCTGTCCGGCGCCGCCCGGTGTCTGTATTCGACAGGTGTCGGCCGCTCGCCGCGAAACTCTGCTCGCCCACATCCAGAAAATGGGCGGCGCCGTGCTCCATGTTGCCCCCATGGTCGACCTGCTCTCGCCCCTCCCCGACAACGAAGAGACCCTCGCTTGAGCAAGTTGATCCGACACCTCGCTCGGCATACGTTGCTCGAAGCGCGTGAGGACCGTATTCCCCACGTCGTCAGCACCTTTGCGATCGCCTGCATCACGTTACTGCCCGTGGTTCGCCACTTGACGATGGGCGCCGGCTCTCGCGGAGTCCAAGATGTGGGCCTGGCACTACAGTGGCTGGCGGTCTGCGCCGTAGGGCTGTGGCTGGGTCTGCGCACCGTGGGCCTCGATCTAGACCATGGACGGGCGGCGCTGCTGCTGGTGCGTCCGATTTCACCCGCCTATTGGCTCGCTGGACGGGCGGTGGGCGTCGGCGTCACCCTGATGCTCCTCGTCGTTGGGCTGCTGGCCGTTTGGCTTCCCGTCGCTTGGTACTTTGGCGCCACGTTGCAACCCGTGCTGCTGGCATGGGCCACCCTGATTTGGCTCGAAGGCGCGCTGCTGGCCACCCTGGCGGCGCTCATCTCCACCCGCACCCGCCCGCTGTTCGCCGCCTTGGTCACCCTGACGATCTGGGTCAGCGGCCACCTCTCTTCCCAATACCAAGCGGTCATGGACGAATTGGGCCTGGGAGTGATGGCCAAATTGCTGTATTTGGTCCTGCCGGACTTCCAGGTATTCGACCTACAAGCAAACGTTATCGGAGGCCTAGGGGCGTCGCCCACCGCGCTGATCATCGCAATTGGCTACGGCTGCGCATGGCTCGTGGCCCTAGGGGCGCTTACGGTGTGGTCGGTGCAGCAACGAGACCACGCATGAATCACGAGCCCATCCGCCCGGTCGACCTGGCCGCACGACACCTGCAGGCCCAAGAAGAGGTCGAGGCGCATGTGCTCGAGGTCTTGCGTTCAGGTCACTACATCGGTGGCACAAAGGTGGCCAAAGCTGAGTCGTTGGTCGCCGAGTGGCTGGGCACCGAAGACGCCGTGGGTGTGGCCAGCGGCACCGACGCCCTCATCCTGTCGCTCCAGGCGGTGGGCGTACAAGCGGGCGACGAAGTCATCCTGCCGGCCCTCACCTTCTTCGCCACGGCGGGTGCGGTCTGTGCATTGGGGGCCGTTCCCGTGGTGGTCGATGTGCTCGACGACGGCACCATGAATCCCAACGCCGCCAAGGCCGCCCAGACGTCCCAAACACGGGCGGTCATTCCCGTGCATTTGTTTGGCAACATCGCCCAGCGACCCAACGTAGACGTTCCGGTTATTGACGACGCTGCCCAGGCCATCGGAAGCACCCCCTCCCCGGCCACTGGCCAGCTCACCGCCGTGTCCACCTACCCCACCAAGACTTGGGGAGCGGCTGGTGATGGCGGCTTTGTCGCCGGTTCCGTCGAGCTCGTTCAGCGGGTGCGAAGCTTGGGCAATCACGGTATCACCGGGCCCCATCAGCACGGGCGCGTGCAGGGCTGGGTCGGTAGAAATTCACGCCTCGACGCACTCCAAGCCGCCGTCCTCCTCGGGCACGCGGCATATTTAACAGGCCGAATCGCCCGTCGAAAGCAGCTAGCCGCCCGCTACGATGCCCACCTCCCCGCACACATCTCGCCCCTGCCGCGACAGATTGGCAGCGCCGTCCACCAGTATGTCGTCCGCGTAGGAAACCGAGACGAAGCGTTGCGAAGCATGCAATCTGTCAATATCCATGCCTCGGTATACTACCCGTGTACCCTAGTGAATCAGCCGGCACTCTCCCAATACCCCCATCGCCCCACGCCCGTGGCCGAGGCCCTCTGCCAGTCCCTGCTGGCCCTGCCCATCCACGCAGGGCTCACCGACTCCGACGTAGACCGCGTCTGCGCTGCTCTGGCAGGCCGCTCATGATGTCCACTGATCTATACGTCCTCTTCCAGCCCTTTGTGCTGCTGGTCGGCTTGGTCATCGGCTCGTTTCTGAACGTCTGTATTCAGCGCCTCCCGGAGGACCGCTCCCTCATTCCCAACAGCGCGTGCGAAAGCTGTGGCACTCGGATCCAGGCCTACGACCTCATCCCCGTCGCCAGCTACCTCCTGCTTCGCGGAAAATGCCGACACTGCGACGCGCCCATCGGAGGCCACCTCCCCCTCATCGAGGCCCTCACGGGCTTGGTAAGCTGGTTGGTCTTTGTGAAGCTCATCCCCGACGCCGCCCACCTCGACATCGCCCATCTGGCAGCCTGGGGGGTCTACTTCGGCTTTTGCAGCTTGCTCATCGTGCTCAGCTACGTCGACATTAAACATCGAATTATCCCCGACCAAACCAGTATCTACGCCATACCATTCGGCTTTGCGGCGATCGTTCTGCTCAACCAGTTGGGCTACGACGGCTGGCTGGCCATTGGCTGGCGCCAATCGGTGCTCGGCGCGTTGTTCGCGGGCGGCTTCTTCAAAGCCGCTGCCATCATCGCCAAGGCCATGGCTGGCTACGACACCCTAGGTCTAGGCGACGTCAAGTTGGTCGCCATGTTCGGCGCCTTTCTCGGCGTCTTTCCCGGCGTTATCTGGGTGATGATGCTCGGTTCGATCTTGGGTTCCGTCGTCGGAATCATCGCCACCATTGTCCTTCGACGCCGCCCGTGGATGCCCTTCGGACCCGCCCTGGCCGCCGCCGCTATGTTCTACGTGGTGTACGGCGACGTTGTGGTGCAGGGCTTTTTTCCGGTGCTGGCGTTGTGGGCCGTATAGCGGGGGTCAATCCAGCTCGTCTTCCAGCTCGTCTAAGGCGCCCTGAATCTCGGAAACCGACCGCCGACCTTC
>JAACDH010000383.1 GCA_009936995.1 Rhodobacterales bacterium | reverse complement strand
GTCTGGGCCTATACGGCCTGCGGTCCATCGCGTTGGTCGGACGAAATAACGAGCGCGACCAGCTCTGGGCCTCCCTCCGCAGTGTCCAACAACGCCAGACGCCCACCCTCACCGTCATCCGCGGACCGGTGGGCTGTGGCAAGTCCAAATTGGCGGGATGGCTCTGCGAACGCGCCCACGAGGTCGGCGGCGCGACGGTGCTTCGGGCCTCCTTTAGTCCCAGCCACGGCCGCAAAGACGGCCTGGGACGAATGGTCGCCGACCACTTTAACGACGTTGGTTTGGCACCGTACGCGTTGGTCGAGCGTCTAAAGATATCCCTCGAACGACAAGGCGTAACGGACGACTACGAGTGGCGTGGACTGGCCGAGCTGATTCAACCGGGCAAGCAGGAACAACCCGTCCAACTCTCTAGCCCCCAAGAGCGCTATCAGCTGCTCGAACGCATGGTGGTACGCTGCAGCCAAGAGCGCCCCGTCATCCTCTGGCTCGACGATGTGCACTGGGGCGCCGACGCAGTGGGGTTCGCCAACCACCTGATTTCTCGGGAACTGCAGGCGCCGTTGATGCTGTTGCTCACCTCCCGCGACGACCAGTCCGGCGGCCACAGCCCCGGGATTCGCGGCCTGCTCAAACACACCGCGTCCCAAGACATGCCCTTGGGACAGCTCGAGCCAGTTCACGCGTCCGCCTTGGTCCGCGATCTCCTCGGCCTCCAAGGCGAGCTGGCCGATCAAGTCGAACAGCGGGCCGCGGGCAATCCCCTCTTCGCCGTGCAGCTTGTTGGCGACTGGGTAAACGAAGGTCTACTCGAATCCACTGAGCGCGGCTTCCGACTACGCGAAGGCGCACAAGTCCAGCTACCCGACAACCTCCACCAAGTTTGGTCGGGCGCCATCCGCCCCATCTTGGCCGCCAGCCCCTTCGGTGCCTTGGTCACCCTCGAGCTCGCGTCCTGCCTCGGCCAATCCGTCGACAAGAACGAGTGGATCCAAGTCTGCCGGGTGTCTGGCGCAGCTGCACCCGACGACGTGGCCGATCAACTGATCGCCGCCGGGCTGATGCGCGCCACCGAGGTGGGCTGGCAGTTCGTGCAAGCCATGCTCCGAGAATCTCTAGAGCGAACCTCTCGAGAGAAGGGCCGCTGGAGACACCACAACCTCTCTTGCGCCGCCATGCTCGAAGACCGGTGCTCCGGCAACGTCGAAGCCATCGCCGGTCGATTAGGGCGTCATCTGCTCATGGCCGGGCAGACCGAGAGGGCAGTGGGGCTGCTGCTCACCGGCGTACACCGGCTG
This sequence comes from Rhodobacterales bacterium, assembly GCA_009936995.1. Lineage (GTDB taxonomy): Bacteria > Myxococcota_A > UBA796 > UBA796 > JAACDH01. Next base: position 3,815 of record JAACDH010000383.1, on the reverse strand, counting down.
GCCGACGCCAGCGAGTACCGCGAGGCCCTCGAACTCCTCGACCGCCGTGACCGCGCCCTCGAGTCCCTCGGAGCCGGCGAGCGCGGGCCCCGGCGGGTCGAGGGCTGGCTGCTTCGAGCCCGGGTATACCTGCGGCAGGGCCGACCCCATTTGGCACGCGCTTGGGCCGAACAGGCGCTCCAAGCCACCGAGCACATCGACTCCCCCATCCTCCACGGCTTGGCCCTCAGTCGGGTCGCCGACGCCAACCGACACCGCGGCGAGGCTCGTCAAGCCAAACGCCAATACCTCGCCGCTCTCACCGTGTTCCGCGAGGAATCTCATTGGTCCGGCGTGGGCGACTGCCTCCAGGGTCTCGGCCGTCTCGCCAACCAACACGGGCGCTTCGACCGGTCCCGTGAGCTCCTCGAAGAAGCGCGCGACGCATACGCCGCCATCAATGCGCCACTCATGCTCGCCCAGTGTATCCAAGATTTGTCCAAAGCTCACCGGAAAGTAGGTAATTTGGCGTTGGCCCGCACGCTCTCCGAAGAGGCCCTGACTCGATTCGAGGCGTTGGGCTACTCCAGCGGGCTGGCCCGCGCCCAACGAAGTCTCGCCGTCCTCGACCTCTTCAGCAAGGACTGGGAGTCGTCCCGCGCCCACTTCACCAAGGCGCTCACCTTGTACGAGCGCACCGGTAATCCACTCGGTCAGCACAAATGCCTCAACGGCCTTGCCGAGGTCGCCCGCGGACTCGGGAACTACGAGACCGCCGAAACGGGCTACCGGCGTGCCCTCGAGATCGCTCAGGCCATCGGCACCTCCGAGCGCCTCATCCCCGAGCTCAACCTCGCCCTGACCATCCTCCGTCAGGGTCGTATCGACGAAGCACAGTCCCACCTTGAAAATATCATCGATAACGTCGATAACGCAAATAGAACAGGCTTACTTGGCGGAACCCATGTCTGCCTAATGGCCACCGCCGCCCTCAAGAACGACCTGCCTCGTTTCGTCCTGCACTTCAACTTGGGCAAGGACCACATCGCCCAGACCGGCATGGTCGACCCCGATGTCGCCTGGCCAGCCGAGATGGCCGCCGAATCCCTCGCCAAATCCGGTCAACCCGACTGGGCACGGGCCTCGTGGGAGCTCGCTCTGGTGCAATGGTCGGCGTTGGGCTGTGCCGAAGATGTGGCTCGAATTCAGGATCGGCTGTCCGAATTGGATCGCGCCCGTTGAAGAACGCCACAGACCGCGTCTTGTTCAAGGCCTATGTCGATGGCGATGCCGCGGCCTTCGAGGAGCTCTTCCGTCGATACGCGTCCCTGCTCACCGCGATCATGCGGCGCGACCTTCGTCGACACCAGGACGCCGACGAGCTCGTGCAAGACACCTTCCTTCACGCCCATCGCGCCGCCAACGACTTCGACACGAACCGCCCGCTACGCCCCTGGTTGATGACCATCGCGTTCAACCTCAAGCGCGAGTATTTTCGTCGCAAAGGCCGCCGCCCCGAGGCCCCGCTCCAGCTCGATGGTCGCCGAGATCCCGCGGTCATTCCAAGGATAGATGAGCAACGCGACGCCATCAACCAGGTACAAAAGGGGCTGGCCGCGCTCAACGCATCGCAGCGAGAGGTCATCGAGCTTCATTGGTTTGCTGGGCTGACTTTCCCCGAAGTCGCGATCGTCGTGGGCGCCTCAGTTTCGGCGGTCAAGGTGCGCGCACATCGTGGCTACCAAACCATTCGCTCGCTACTTCGTGAAGAGGGGCGGTAACCATGACTACCCCCTCGACATACGCAGGATCAGAGGAGGACGCGCTGAGCTGTCTCGCCGCCAGATCCCACATCCTAGACCCATCGACGCTCCCCGAGCTCGACGCCCACTTGGCCACGTGCGAGCCCTGTGCTGTGCTCGCCGCCGACCACGCCCTCCTGGGCCACGCACTCAACGACCTCCCACAGCCCAAGCTCGACCTCCAGAAGATGGCGGCCACCGTCCAGGACCAACTTCAGCAAGAGTCCGGCGTTCGATCCACGCTCCAGCGCTGGTCCACGCCCAAACGCATCGCCGCGTTGCTGACACTGTCGGCGGTCATCGTCGTGGCAACGGGCTTCGGCGCTCCCCGCGCCGATCTGTCGGTGTACCCCGCCGAGCGCATGGCGAGCATGGCGCTCGCCTTGCTGATGGCGGGCCTCCTGACCGTCTTCCGCGCGCTCCGCCCCCTCAGCGACTCCCGCGCTACGCCTTGGCTGATTCTGGCCACCGGCCTGCTGCTGCCGGTCATCTTTGCAGGCCTCCCCGCAGCCCACTTAGACCATCCAGATGCCCTCATCCACGACAATTTCCTCGCCAAGACTGCCACCTGCTTCGCGTTTGGCGCGCTAGGGGCTGCAGCTGTCGGAAAGCTCGCTCACTTCCTGGATCGACGGTCCTTTATCGACCTCCAAGCCGGCATCATGGTCGCCGCGGCGGGGGGCATTGTCGGAAATCTAGCCCTGCAACTGCACTGCCCCATCACCGCCCCCTTGCACCTACTCCTGGGTCATGCGACGGTGGGTAGCGTGTTTGTCCTGGGACTCATCCTTGCTCTGAGCCGCCGCAAATAACATCGCCTGCGGCTATCTATCGCTCGGTTAGGGACACGATCTCGGCGGGTGCCACCTTCTCAAAGTTGTAGCGCCTTCCCTCGGCTAGAACCCGACGCTCCGACACCAATCGCGCCTCTTCGATGACGTCGTGAGTCCACTGCAGCGCGGACTCGCTCAAGCCTTCGCCAAACTTGATCTTTAGGTCGCCAGAACGCAGATACAGGCTGGCGTCATACAGCCCATTCTTGGGAGGGACCACACCCAACCGCTCCAGGTCATCCAAGGCGAAGCGAATCTGAGTGACGCGACCCAAAGCATGGGTTCTTCGTAGGGTAATCCAACGTTCATTCACCTGAAGCGACTCGGCCCGTCGCCGTTTCATAAGCGAGAGCGCGCCAACCGCGACCCCGAACGTCGCTATGGCTCCGCCGATGACTGCGGGTCCAACGAGGCCAAACCCGATGCCCGCCGACACAAGTCCGCCCATCACAACCATTGAGGCGAGGCTTCGGTCGCGGGGCCCGTGAACCACCACCCCACTTACCGACACCTCCGCCTGTAAATCACGAGGTATGTCGCGCACTACCAGCTGCCAGTGTTGCCCATCGAAGACCAGGGTTCGGCCGGCGCGAGGGCCTCGCCCTCTTGAAGTAGCTCGACCGAGATTCCATCTGGACTGCGAACAAAGGCCATGCGACCGTTTCGCGGGGGGCGATTAATGAGCACGCCGGCCTCTTGCAGCTTGGCGCACAGGGCGTAGATGTCCTTCGTGGCGAACGCCAAGTGTCCAAAGTTACGGCCCCCAGCGTAAGCCTCTTGCTGATCCCAGTTGTAGGTCAGCTCGAGGGTCGCGGGGTCGTCTTCATCGGGGGTGGTTAGGAAACAGTTGGTGTATCGCCCTCCCTTGGAGTCGTAGCGGCGAACTTCGCGCAGCCCCAGCAGGGCGAAGAAGGAAACGGCGTCCTCAAGGTCCAGGACGCGCACCATAGCGTGAAGAAAGCGCATGAAATTACTCCGAAGCGGGGGGGTGTTGTGTTCGCCATTCACGCAGGCTGGTGGACAGCGCCGCCGCCTGAATGGGCGCGGCATGGTCGGGGTCGGACCGGCGCTTAAAGCAGGCATCCTCGAACGCATCGTCCAGGTCCTGGGACCCAAAGTCCTCTTGACACATGGTGTCGCTGGTCCAGATCGCTGCCCGGTTGGCGTTGTGGTACCAGGTGTCCGTGTAGGCGAACTCCCG
>JAACDH010000382.1 GCA_009936995.1 Rhodobacterales bacterium | reverse complement strand
GAAGAACAGACAAACGCGCATTTCATGTCCAGACAGGTTTACGACCGACCGAGGGAACGCCTCTCCTAACGCGGAGACCCGGGACCGCCGCATAAATCGGTGTCCCTGGCATTGAAGTTGACACGCCCCTGTAACCTGGGGTGAGCCACTCTAGGGCTGTGGCGGCGCCGTGGAACCAAGGGCGGCGGAAGAAGCCACCACGAGAATGTCCTGTAAACGCCTCCCCATGGCCGCGGGATCTTTAACCGCACCCTCGAGAAGCAATGCGTCGTCATACAACATCCGCACGATGGGCTCGGCCGAAACACCGCGACCCGAGTCGTGCAATCGGGCCAGATTCTTGAGCAGAGGAGGACGCGGAGCAACCTCGAGGGCGCGTTTAGCACCGGGGCCCAGCATATCTTGGTTGGCTCCGCGAAGGATGCGCTCCATGTGGCGGTCATGCCATCTTCGCCGTCGACGAGAACCACCGCGGAGTCGGTGAGCCGGGTGCTGGTACGCACGTCGGAGACCAGGTCGCCGAGGAGGTCTTTGACCCATGGGGCGAAGGCCGTAAGATCCGCTTTCTCTTCGTCGTCGGCCTCGTCTTCCAACTCGAGCTCTCCGCGGGACACCGACTTGAGGGTCACACCATCGAACTCGGGCAGCACATTGGTGAGCCACTCGTCGACGGGATCGGTGAGCAGGAGCACGTTCCAGCCATGCTTCCGGAACGCTTCGAGGTGCGGAGACGCGAGGGCGGCCTCGCGGGACTCAGCCGTGAGGTACCAGATGGTGTCTTGCTCTTCGGTCATCTCGGACTTGTAGGCGTCGAGACTGCGCAGGCCCTGGTCGTCTTCGTCGAGGAGGGTGTTGAACCGGAACAGCGGCAGGAGGGCATCGCCGTACTCGGCTTTCTGGTGGTAGTAGGCCTCTTTGAGCAAGGACCCAAAGTTCCGCCACACGCCGTTGTAGTTCGGCGCATCCGGGTCGGCCTTGTCGGCCTTGTCGGCCTTGTCGGACCGCGTAGCGAACTTCTTCAGGTCCTTGAGCACACGCTTCGTGAGCGCGTCTTTGATCTTGCGGACCACGGGGGTCTTCTGGACCATCTCTCGGGAGACGTTGAGCGGGATGTCCTCGCTGTCGACCACGCCGCGCACAAAGCGAAGCCAGTCGGGGAGCAGCGCCTCGGCGTGCTCGTCAATCATCACCCGACGCGCGTACAGGCGGGGCCCCTTGGGGGCCTCGGGCTGAAACAGGTCGAAGGGACGGTCGGACGGGATGAACAACAGCGCTTGGTACTGCAGCGGGGAATCGACCGAGACGTGTATCTTTAACGCTGGATCGCGCCAGTCCATGGCGATGGACTTGTAGAAGGCGTTCGCCTCTTCGGTGGTGACCTGACTAGGCTGCTCGGCCCACAGCGCCTTACCGGAGTTGGCTTGCTCGCCGTCCACCTGAATGGGCCAGGTAAGGAAGTTACTGTGCTTGCGAACGATGTTCTCCAAGCGCATCTTCTCGCCAAACTCGGAGGAGTCTTCGCGAAGGAAGAGCGTGATCTTGGTGCCGCGATAGTCGCGATCGCCCTTCTCGATCTCGTAGGTACCCTGGCCCTTGGAGCGCCACTTCACGGCGGCGGAATCAGGAAGCGCAGAGCGAGTTTCGACCTCGACCTCGTCGGCGACCATAAACGCAGAGTAGAACCCAAGACCAAACTGGCCAATCAGATCGGGAGAGCCATCGCCCTCGGCCTTTAGTTGCTCCAGGAAGGCCTTGGTGCCAGAGTGCGCGATGGTGCCCAGGTTCTGGATGACCTCGTCTTCGGTCATGCCGATGCCGTCGTCTTCGAGAACGACCACGCCAGCTTCCGCGTTCACGGTGATGCGAATCCCACTCTCTTCTTGCTCAGCCGCCAGCAAATCTGTGCGGGTGAGCGCCGTAAACCGAACCTTGTCCAGAGCATCTGCGGCGTTACTGATCAACTCGCGCAGGAATACTTCTCGGTCGGAGTAGACCGAGTGGATCATCAGGTTGAGGATCTGTTGGACTTCGGCTTTAAAGCCATGTTCTATCGTGGACATTGGATCTCCGGATGTCTGAGGCCCGAACCTTAAGCACCCATGTCCCCACCGGCAACAACCTAGCCCCGATGACTCCGCGCGCCGCCCAAACCGTGCTTCTTCATCCGCGACAATAAGGTGCTGGGGTTGAGCTGCAACAGCGCCGCCGCGCCCATCTTGCCGTACACCTTGCCCTCGGTAAGTTCGAGCACCCGTAAGATATGAGTCCGCTCCACCTCACGTAATGGCTGCACCTCGTCCGCAGATGTGGTCACCGCGGTGCCAGCAACACCCGAGGTCAACAGCCGATGCTCACGAAAAGACAGCGCTACGCCGTCGCTTAGAATGGTGGCCCGCTCGAGGGCATTCACCAACTCGCGAGCGTTTCCAGGCCAGTCCTGATCCGTGAGGTGTTGTACATTTGCTTCCGTGAGCGGCCAAGGTCCGCGTCCAGTTCGTCGAGATAGTCCCTCCAAGAAAGTGCGGGCAATCACCCCGATGTCTTCTCGCCTTGCTCGCAGCGGTGCCAGGGTAATTGGGAACACCGCCAGCCGATAGTATAGGTCCTCTCTGAAGCTTCCTCGCTCGACGGCTTTGAGTAGGCTGACATTGGTGGCCGCGATCACCCGAACATTGACCTCGACGGTGCGGTCGCTGCCCACCGGTTCGAAACTTCCAGACTGAAGCACCCGCAACAACTTGGCCTGAAGCTCGATAGGCAGCTCGCCAATCTCGTCCAAGAAGAGGGTTCCGCCATCGGCAACCTGAAAACGACCCATTCGCGAACCCGTCGCCCCTGTGAACGCGCCCTTCACGTGACCAAAGAGCTCGCTTTCAATGAGGTTTGCAGGCAGCGCGGCGCAGTTGACCCGAACCATGGGCTTGTGGGCGCGCAGTCCCCAGACGTGGACGGCACTGGCCAGCACATCCTTACCGGTCCCCGTCTCTCCCAAGATGAGCACCGGGGTCTCGGTGGGGGCCACTTGTTGCGCCAAGCGAACCACATGCCGCATGGCCGAAGACGTGAGCGCCGTGACCATCTGGGTGGACGACTGAGGCTCGGCATCCTTGGCCAACAGTCGGTTTTGCTCCAGAAGCTGGTCGCGTAAACGCTCGAGACGCACGGACTGCTCGCCAAAGGTAATCGCGAACCCCAAAAGCTTCGCGAAGACGCCAACCAGCGCAATATCGGCGTCGGGAAATACGCCACATGAAGCGCGATCTAAGGTAATTAGCGCCGGCTCACCCGCTCGGTTCTGCAGCGCGGCGACCATGCAAAAGTGACCCTCCTGAAGGTCGAGTACGCCATCAAAGGGGTCTCCGCCCCCGGTCCCGTGGTTGTGATCTTGCTCGGTAAAGGCGCGCACAGAACCGTCTGCCAAGATGTGCTCAAGCGCCGGATGGTCGGACAATGGTAAGCGATGGCTGCGAACTTGTGGGCTGTCTAGGGTGCCGTTGGAGACCCGCACTTCGAGTTCGTGCCCACTCACTTGCATGACCGTGGCGAGATCGTAGGAGACCACGTTTCGAAGCGCCTTCAGCGATTCTTCGATGAGCGCGTTCACGGTGTCTGGCGTGGTCGCGGTTCGAGCAGCGGCCAGAAGGTCGCGGGCGTTCACAGTGTGACGTGCTTTGGACATCTCTCAACTCCGGTGAGGACCGCGAAATGGCCCGCTTTAATTTCATACCCCGATATATCGAGACTGCCACCTCGATATTTCATGATTTGAAAGCAACTGTGAACCTGATCTCCATCCGTAAAGACAGGTAATAAGGTCAACTTTCTATTCTCAGTACCGTTGGCATCATCCTTGCGATAAGGAGCTTCCT
>JAACDH010000381.1 GCA_009936995.1 Rhodobacterales bacterium | reverse complement strand
TCGATAAAATCGATGATGATGATGCCGCCGATGTTCCGCAATCGAAGCTGGTGAGCGACCTCGTCCACCGCCTCGATGGGGATGCGCAAGGGGGTGGCTTCAAGCGAAGACGTACCTACAAACTTACCCGAGTTGACATCAATGGCCATCAGGGCCTCGGTCTGATCGATGACCAGGTATCCACCGGACTTTAACCAGACTTTGCGCCCCAGAGAGCGGCCGATCTCGACGTCGACGCCGTAGGTGTCGTAGATGGGCTCCGACCCACGATACAAGTGCACCTTGTTCTTCGCATCGGCCATGAAGTCGTTGATAAACGCGCGGCACTGGTCGAAGTTTGCTTTGTCGTCGACCACGAGACGGTCGACATTCTCGTGGAACAGATCGCGAACCGCGCGGAGGACAATGCCGTATTCAGCGTGCAACAGCGCCGGCGCTTTGCTCGTCTGCTTGTGTGCCTGGATGGCATCCCAGGACTTCTCAAGGAAATCGATGTCTTGCTTGAGAATGGCCGTCGAGCGTCCCTCGCAGACCGTTCGGACGATGTAGCCACACCCCTTCTTGCGGTTTTTATCCACGATGTCGCGTAGACGGCGACGCTCGCGGTCCCGGTCGATTCGACGAGAGATGCCCACGTGTTCGACTGTCGGCATGAACACCAGAAAACGCCCAGGAAGTGCAATATGAGTGGTTACTCGTGCGCCCTTAGTACCAATCGGATCCTTGGCCACCTGGACCATGATCTCCTCACCTTCCTTGATCAAGTCTTGAATGGGTGGCTGACCGGCGCGAGACTTGGAGCGAGGGGCGCGCTTGGAGGCGTCGGAGTCGGCATCACCAACCGCATCGGATAGAATGTCGCCGACGTACAGAAACGCAGCACGTTCGAGTCCAATTTCTACGAAGGCCGCTTGCATACCCGGCAGCACTCGGACAATTCGACCTAAGTACACGTTTCCGACGAAACCTCGGTTATCGCCACGATCGATGTGAAGTTCGGCCAAGCGGCCGTTTTCCATCAACGCGACGCGGGTTTCCTTGCCGGTAGAATTGCAGATGATCTCGGAGGACAAAGCGATCTCCATGGTGCTCCGCAATCGCCCGTGGGATCAGCGCAAGACCATGGCGGCAAAGATGCCGCGCCATGTGCGCGTTCGACCAGAAGGTGTTGGGAGTCGGAAGAGAGGAACATGTTCCCGTTGCGCGTTGGCGCTGCGGGTGGGCCAACAAACCAGTGAAATGGATGATTGGCGCGCACGTTTTAGAAGAAATTTGACGCCCGGCGTGAGCCAGAAACGGGCGCGTGTTGCACACTAACGTCGACGTTATCCTTTGCACGCCGACGCCCCCTTCGTCAAGGGGGTCGTTCAGCGTCGGCGAAGGATGCCGAACTTCAGGTAGTGGCCTTCTTTGTGTCCGACCGCGGTTGGGTGATCGGGCGGTTCGATGCTGCACCAGTGCCAGGACCAGTCGCCGTGCTTTTGGATGCCCTCGTGCACCGCCAATCGCCACTGCGCCAACGGGAGTCGGGCCGAACAGGACGCCGTTGCCAACAGACCGTTCCGGGTGACATACGGGGCAAGTGCATTGTGGAGGCGTTTGTACGCCGAGCGCGCGGCACCATCGGAACGCGCTCCACGGGTGAGCGCTGGCGGATCGACGATGAGCAGGTCCACGGGATTCGCTGGCGTCCACTCGAAGACATCCGCGACCTCGAACCCATGTCGGTTAGGATCGAGACCGTTCAGCCGGAAGATCTCGCGGGCGTCGTCGATGGCGTCGGGGGCGATGTCGACCGTAGTCACCCGCGTCGCTCCTCCCAGGGCTGCTGCGATCGAAAACCCGCCGTTGTACGCGAAGAGGTTGGCGACATCTCGGTCGGCAGCAAATCTGCGGACCAGCGAACGATGTTCACGTTGATCGAGGAAGAGGCCAGTTTTTTGTCCCACGTACGGACGGACAAGTAGCTTCATGCCCTCTTCTTTGACCACCAGCGTGTGCGGAACCTCGGCTCCGTAAAGCAGGTCGGCGCCCTTGCGCCCATCGACGCGATTGACACCGTAGCGCCGCAACACCGAAGCCACCCATGGCAACGACGCGATCGCCTCGACCACGGCCTCGAGGTGTCGCTCCCAGCCCTTACTGTACACGCGCAGGACCGCTAGACTGCCGTAACGATCGACCACCAAGCCGGGCAAACCGTCTCCCGCGCCGTGAATGGCGCGCCAGCAGTTCGTCTCGGGTGGCACCATCCGAACCCGAATCTCATCGGCCATTGAGATCCGCTCTTTCAGGAGCTCGGAGATCGTGACATCCGGTGCCTTCTGTCGCCCGAGAACGCGAATAGAGATCGGGCCATCATCTCCCAATCCCCACGCCACAACCCTCCCATTATCGTCTGTTAGTTCGACGAATGCACCACACTTGGGATTTGTGAGTCCGTCGCGAAACACCCACGGACTGCCCATAGACACGGGTACCAGTGTGGAACGTGACATTCGTAGCTTGCGAATACCTTGCCGAATCGAGCCCTTGGACACCGAACCTCCAACGCGGCTTGAATAACCCAGCGTCCCCTGCGTCAACCAATGCGACCCAAGGAGACGCCATGTTCAAGTTCTTGCCCGCGCTGATGGCCGCCAACCTGATTGGCTGTGTCGTATACGCCGATGACGTGCACTACGACGAGCCCATCGACGTTCACCACGAGGACGTCTACAACTACGCCCCCGAAGTCATCGACGCCGCTGCAGGCGTGTTCTGGGATGACTACTACTACGACGACGTCTGGTATTTCGATGCCGTAGTGGACGACTTTAATGGCCCGTACGACGTGGTCGCGGTGTACGCAGACGTCTACGATGAGTGGGGCGGTGGCTACTTGATCGAGAGCTTCGAGCTGTATCCGACGGACGATCCGTACCTGTGGACCTCGGAGTGGATGGGGCACGAAACCTACCTCGATCCATTCTACCGTGGGTACACCGTCGATCTGGTCGCCTACGACAGCTACGACGAGGCGAGTGTGATGACTGTCTGGGCGGCCGTGTACTGATCCATCACCCGGAATCTACCCTGGATCTCGGCGTCTTCTCGACATCGACTTCCGGGGTTTCTCACTTTCGATGCTTGCACTGCTCCGAAACGTTGTGGTATATATTGGACACGGCACCTCCCCGGTGGTTCCCACGCAACGGCTCCCCGCCACCGCACGGC
>JAACDH010000380.1 GCA_009936995.1 Rhodobacterales bacterium | reverse complement strand
TGGCACGCTGGGTGGAAAACACCGCCCCACCGATTGGGAGGGTGTGCTCAACTTTCTTGACGGCACATTGGCGGCGCTGGCGCACGCTCATGCGATGCAGGTCATTCACCGCGACGTCAAGCCCAGCAACATCGTGGCCTTCCCCACCGAAACAAACATCGTATGGAAGCTCGCCGACTTGGGAATCGCCCACGCACTGGACCACCACGACCCTGACGACCGCATGATGCGTTCCGCGGGCACTCCGCTGTACATGGCGCCCGAGCAGCTGGCCAACCGCTGGCGCGACCTCGGCCCCTGGACCGACCTCTACTCCGTCGGTTGTCTTGTTTGGGAGCTTATTACCGGCTCTCCACCGTTTGCCGGAGGCACCCTCACAGAGATCGTCCAAGGGCACCTCCAGCGCACGCTGCCCACCGTCGGCACCCACTTTCCTGTACCGGACCACATTGAAGCTTGGCTTCAACGACTTCTGCAAAAACGAACCTCCGACCGATTTATTCGCGTCGCGGATGCCATCGCCGCCCTACACCACACATCTACCCGCCCGGGCACCGCACCGGCCAGCTGGCAACGGGCCACTTCGAACATCGTTCGCGTCCCATTCTCCCGTAGACGGGCGCTATTTGGCCCTCGAGCGGTTCGGTTAGTACGACGCGAAACCGAGCAAGCCGAGCTTTGGCAACGGCTCCGCCACGCACAATCCACCCAGACGGTACAAATCGTCGTTCTCGCGGGCCCCGGCGATGTTGGACAAGCTCACCTCGCCGGATGGCTGATGCGTCGCGCCCACGAAATGGGCGCGAGTTGGATGCTTTGGGCACAACATAGCAGCCCTCCCCAAGCCACCGACGGCCTCGGAACCATGGTCGCAGAGCTCATGCGCTGCGTCGGCATGACTGGGCGCCCACTGGAAATGCGGCTCACTCAAATCCTCCACGACATGGACTTGGACGACCAGGGTCTCATCCCCGCCGTCCAAGGGTTGATCGAGGGTACCAGCCCGCTGCCCATGCGCATCGCCATCCTCCAAGCCATGCTGCATGTGATGTGTGTCGGTACCCCAGGCGACACCACCATCGAGCGCACGGCCATGCTCTGTCTCCACGACATTCAGTTCGGAAACGACGCATTCGCGCTGGTCGAGGCCTGCACGACGAAGCCGCCCGTCGGTTTCTCCGGTTTGATACTGATTCCGATTGATCCCGACGTTCTCAGCCCCGGCCAGCGGGCCATCTTGACGCACCCCAGCGTCGCCTGGATGCAGCTCGCCCCCATCGACGTGGACACCTCGGAGCAACCCCTAGATGGGCTCGTCGTCCTCCGTCAGTCACTCAAAGACCCTTTCTGGCACGCCGAACCGAAGAACATCGCAGCCACAGACCAACAACTGCGCGAATGGCTCACGCATACCCTCCAAGACAATGGCAACGCCAAGACGTTGTGGCACGTCGTCTCGACGGCGAAACGCGACGAGATGTGATAGCGCACCTCGCTCACCGCACGTCAATTGATTGGGGTTCACACAATGCACGTCGCTATTCTGGCCAGCTATCCCGGCTCCCTGACCAATTTTCGCGGACCGCTGATTCGAGCCATGCTGGCGGCCGGTCACCGGGTCACCGCGATGGCCCCACAGGATGAAAAAACCTCGAACTTACTACGTTCTTGGGGAGCAGACTACTGCGCCGTGCCCGTCCAACGCACGGGGCAGAATCCCCTCGCCGATCTGAAGACCGTCGCGGTATTGCGTAAGAGGTTCTCAGAGCTCTCACCCGATGTGCTGCTGTCCTATACCATCAAACCTGTCATCTACGGCAGCATCGCCGCTTCACTCGCTGGCGTCCCCCGCATCGTCAGTATGGTCACCGGTTTGGGCCACTACTTCACGGGTGAAGCCACCCGACGCCGGGAACGGGTGCTGCGACGAGTCATTCGCGGACTGTACAAGCTCGGGCTGTCGAAGAATCACGCTGTCATCTTTCAGAACCCCGACGATCTGAACACCTTCGTAGACCTTGGCCTCGTCGAGCGCAGTAAGACCCACCGGGTCTACGGCTCCGGCGTCAATCTCGACCACTACCCAACCTCACCGCTACCCGATGGTCCCGCCAAAGTCCTGTTCATGGGACGGTTGCTCACCACCAAGGGGGTCCCCGAGCTGATCGTCGCCATCCGACGCATCAAGGCGAGCCATCCCGAGGTCCAGTTTCGCCTGCTCGGGTCGGTAGACACCAATCCGGCGGGAATGACCCAGTCCGTTGTCGATGGGTGGATAGTGGAGGGCATCGTAGAGCACGTGGACTTCACGGAAGACGTCCGCCCACACCTGGCTTGGTGCAACGTGTTCATCCTGCCCTCCCATCGCGAGGGAACGCCTCGTTCAGTCCTCGAAGCGTTGGCCACCGGTCGCCCGGTGATCACGACGGACGCTCCCGGGTGCCGAGAGACCGTCGTTCATGAAAAAAACGGCCTGTTGGTGCCTGTGAACGACCCAGACGCCATCACCCAAGCCCTTCTCACCTTAATCGAGTCCCCAGAACTCCGGCAAATCTACGCAGACGAAAGCCTGGCCCTGGTTCGAGCGCTCTACGAGGTGAACAAGGTGAACGCAGAAGTCATGACCGCCGCAGGCATTTAAGGGCACGGTGCACTTGACCGGCTAAACCGTATGAACACCTCCACCCTCGGACGTTCTCCATGCGCAAGCTCCTTCTCGCCGGCCTCAGTGTCGCCATCGCCGCCCCAGCACTGGCAGCCGACCCTTCGGTGGTGTACCTCGTTCGCCATGCCGAAAAGGCCACCGACAGCAAGGATCCGAACCTCACCGCTGACGGTACGCTGCGGGCCGCTGCATTGGCGAATGTGCTCGAAGACTTGCCAATCACGGACGTGTACAGCACCGACTACAACCGCACCAAGGCCACCGCCACGCCCACCGCCACCGGCCACAAGCTCCAAGTGCAAATCTACGACCCCAGTAAGCCAGAGGCCATGCTCGATGAGGTTCGCAAGCCCGGCGTTCATCTCGTGGTGGGCCATAGCAACACCGCGCCCGGACTGGTCGAGGCGCTCGGCGGCGACAAGAGCGAAGAGATCGACGAGATGGAGTACGATCGCCTGTATGTCGTATTCTTAGACGAAAACGGAGAGGCCACTTCGCAGCTGCTCCGCTACGGCACCCTGGCGCACTAGCCTAACGTCATTTCAAAAGGTGCTACGCCCAAGGAAGGACGTGGCGGTTTTGGCGCACTTCGGGTAAAACTTAGGAGCGTGTTCAGGAGAAGCCGTGTACCGCCCGATGAAATTTTTAGTCATCACCGCTCTTTGTACGGGCTGCATCGAGTACACGCCCACCTCAACGCTCACGCCCAGAGTCCTTCACAATCCCCGTGAGTTCGAGCCCATCCACCGCGTTGATGAGCTCGTCCAAGACCTCGTCACCCAGGTCGACGTGCTCTGGGTGGTCGACAACAGCAGCTCCATGGAAGAAGAGCAGCAAGGAATCGCCGCCAACTTCCCCGTCTTCCTCGACTTCTTCGTCGGCAGCGGCCTCGACTACCTCATTGGCGTCATCTCCACCGACATGGAAGACCCCGACCACCGCGGCCAACTCCAGGCTCGGCAAGGTCACTTGTGGGTCGATGCCGGCACCCCATTTCCCGAGCAAGTGCTCGCCGACATGACCACTCTGGGCATCGATGGCTCAGGCGACGAGCGCGGTCGCGACCCCATCTGGCTCGCCTTGACCAAACATGCGAATGGCGCCAACGCGGGTTTCTTCCGGAGCTCGGCCGAGCTGCATGTGGTGGTCATCAGCGACGAAGAGGATTCCTCGGTGACCATTGGCGAAGCCGAGTTCCTCGACTGGATGTCGGGCCTTCGGGTGGGCGAACATCGGCTCACATTCTCGTCTATCGTCAGCCCCGACCCCATCTGTTTCGGCGCCAATGACCCCGGAGTCGAGTACATCCGCTACACCGAACGGCTGGGTGGAATCTACTGGCCCATCTGCGATCAGGACTGGGCCGAGGTGCTGCGACTGATTGGCGAACAGGCCGCCCCCCTCGGAAAAGAGTACTACCTCTCCGCCCTCCCCGACGTCGACACCATCGAGGTCTTCGTGGTCGACGGCCAGGTCACCTTTGCGTTCGATCGCGACGCCTGGGAGTACAATCGCTACCGCAACAGCATCACCTTCTTCGACTTTACCCCCGACCCGCGCACCACCATCCGCATCGAGTACGACGAGGCCGAGGGACAAAACTGATCTCTTAGGGGGTCGGCCTGCGGGCGATTAACAGCGTCCCACCACCGATCCACAGGGCTATCGCGATGGCCAGATAGCCAACGCCCACCAGCCAAGCTTTGATTTGGTCGTCATAGGGGCCGTGTCGAAGGGCTACACCCATGGCGATCATCACGCCTAAGAGGACTAAGACGGGCGGGCGAAAGAGCGTCCACCAGGGAGCATTTTTGCCTTCGCGTAGCATCCGCCGGCCGGCAAACTCGGCGCTCTTTCGCAGCATGAACCAGCCTTTGAGCACGCCTACGACTAAGGCCAGCCCAAGGGCCACGGGAAGCTCAGCGGTGGTCAGCGACACGGTGTCGGTCTGGACCAGCCCCAAGTAGGGCAGACTGCGCCAGCAAAGCAGGCATCCCGCGAACACCCAGAGGGCTCCGTAGGTACGTTGTCGGGCGGCGAGTTTCACACCACGGCTGTATCCCTTGGCGGTGGTGAAGCCCAACTCCAGACCATCCAGATCAGGGCGGGGCCTAGCAAGATTGGCGCCGCGATACTTTTACACAGGAGCTGTGCAGGCTTGTTGACGCACATTGGCCACCTGTTTACCTGTGTGGGCACTTAGGGAGTTCCCGTGCCGCAGTTAGAGATTCTCGACACCATCGAAGCATCCAAACGAGAAATCACCTGGCCCGACCTCTACTTTACGCCAGGCTACGGTAAGGCTGTCGAAGACTCAGATGGCGCCGAATGGTCCATGGCAGTGTGGAACAATGGCCAGATCCTCTACCCGTTCATGCGTCGTCCCGTTCCCGCCGAACTGGGCGTGGAGGGCGCGTGGGACGCCGTTTCCCCGTACGGATACTCCGGTACCTGGATTCGTCCGGACACCCCCGACGCAGAAGTTGCCGCCTTTCGAGATGCACTTCGGCCGGCGATGGCGGCATTGGGCTGCGTGGCCGAGTTTCAGCGTATGGGAGACCTGGTACCTGGCTGGGAACAGTTGTTTCGAGCGGACCCTTCCCTGATGCACCGACACCACAACGACACCATCGCGATTCCGGTCACAGGTACGCACGACGTATGCTGGACCGCATACGAAGGACGCGCGCGGACTGCGGTTCGGAAGGCAGTGAAAAAGGGGTATACCTGGCGCACTCGCACCGCCAAACTCGAAGATGTGATGCCAGGCGGTATCTTTCGCAGGCTCTACGAAGAGACCATGACTCGTGTCGAATCCGGGCCGTACTACTTCTTCTCGGACACCTACTACCAAGCCCTGTTCGATTCTCTCGGCGAGCAGCTGCGCATCACCGAAGTTCTCAGCGACGACCAACATGTGTCGGTTGTTGGTTTGGCCATTGTGCACGGGCCTTTCCTCCACTCCCATCTCGTCGGGTCAGAATGGCAGGCCGGCCGAGATGGCGGAGGCAATATGCTCTACGACGCATACATGCAGTGGGGTTGCGAAGACCCTCTGATTCATACGGTCCACCTGGGCGGAGGTATGACCAAGGGCGATGCAATGTACAAGTTCAAGCGAAGTTTTGGTGGAAATGCCGTGCCGTTCCATGTCGCCTGGAGTGTCTTCGACCCACAGCGCTATGAACAACTGGTTGGGTCTCGGGCCGAACAAACCCAGCGCACCCCGCAGGAACTGATCGACTCTGGTTACTTTCCGGCGTATCGAGGGTAGTACACCTACAAAGAATCGAAAAACCGTCGGACAACATCTCCGACACGCATCATGTCGTTCCTCGAATACCGCATATCGCAGTGAATCGACAGCATTCTCCGACCAAAAGAGCAAGATTCTGGGGAAATTTCGACTGGGCTCTCAACATCTAGGTTCCACAAGATGGCTGCGTAGATACGATTCTGCATCAAGTGGCTTCGAAGCGCGTCCCGTTCGGTCTGAGTACGACACATCAGTATGAACGACATTACGTCGGCTGAATGAGGACCACCGAGCGACGTCACACCCGGAATTTCGCCGATAGCATCCCGCAAGGTCTGGCGGTTCGCAACTCGGATACGACGCCAGGCAGACACCGGAAACGACGCCATCAACGACTCGGAATAGGCGCTCATTCCAGACACTTCGTGGGCACACATGCGCTCTTCGCCCGCGATTGCCAACGCTCTATACACCGACTTACAATCGGCTCCGCCGGCCAGGTATTCCGACTTCAAGGCCATGGCGGCCACTTTTTGATGCGCGGCCCTTTCATGGGTAGTGGTCATCTCCACTTGGCTGGGTAGTGGCTGCCCCATAGGTGACCACAACACACCGCCATCGGGGATGGGCAGCACCTTGCGCAACGAGGCCAGACCGTAGTCTGCGGTGGAACTTGTCGCCCACTTTGACCAAGGTGCATGGGTATGGTCTTCGATAACTTGCACACCGCGGGACCGTAACGAACCGTAATCCGGCTGGCTTCTTAGGCCGAATTGGTTCACCACCATCAGCACATCGCCAGACTGAAACGCGATGGCCCCCAGAGCCGAGGGGCTCTCCGCGGGAACGTCCGGGTAGCTCACCAACTTCAACTCAACGTCGGTCAGGGCCCTGACAACGTCTGGACATAGGTAATCAGGCACCCAGAGCCGCATCCACCCATGCTTCTGCACACCAAAAGTCAGGAGCCCTCGAAGAGCATCTCGTCCCGAACCATAGAGCACTGGCGAGGGCCCATTCGGCACGGCCGCCCAAGGCGCATCAGCAGACAAATGGACGTCTGGACGGGGGGAAGGCAGTGGGAATTCAGACCCGTGTTCCCACCGTTCGGCAACCATTTTCGGAAAATAGTTGTCGTTCCCTCCGGATGAATCGCTCATGTTCCGTTGTCCTCGATTGAGACGGGCTGTGACCTATTTCTCGACGTCGGCTGCACTCTGATCGTTTCGTTGACCTTCGCCGGTCACCACCACGCCCGCCGTCTTGGCCAGGATTTTGGCGTCGCCTCGCAAGGTCCAATTCGTGGCGTAGTCCTCATCGTACGCCATCCGAGTGGAACGGGGAATATCGTTGCGTCCGTTGATCTGCGACAAGCCGGTAAGGCCCGGTCGGACCTTTAGGATCCTGCCAAACTGCTCGGGGTATTGCGACGTGACCATTTCAAGTTGCGGTCGAGGGCCCACAATACTCATATCGCCCTTCAAAATATTGACGATTTGCGGAAGTTCGTCCAGGCTCACCCGACGCAAGAAAAGACCTACGTTCGTGAACCTCGGGTCGTCCTTCACCGCGTAAAGGCCGGCCCCAATATTCTCGGCGTTGTCGACCATCGTACGAAGCTTGTAGACCTGGAACTTTCGACCGTCCATGCCCACGCGCTCTTGTTTGAAGATAGGGCTTCCTTTGGACTCAGCACGAATCGCGACGGCAGCGACAAGAAGGATTGGCCCCGCCACAGGCAACGTCGCTACGACGGCCCCAATGTCGAACAGCCGCTTGATCATGGAACGTGTCTTTCTACGTTGTGCCATCAATGCCCTCCGCTGGAACGCGTCCCATAACCCGATCCTAAAGGCGTTGAGAGTTGCACTGCTTCACGAACGTCTTGATGGATACAGGCCGTCAATCTTCTCGCGTCAGCGGATCCCAATTCGCAAGACTAGCCCCAGTAGCCGGCAACGAGGTCCCCGCCGTGGGGCGTTTGCGACCACAGGCCTGAGCCGCCCCCCTCCGTCACGGCATTCGGACAACATTCCTGGTCCCCTCTGCGGGTGTCGTCTACGCCGAGGTCTTAGCCGTGCTTCCCGAATAGGCCAAAGGGCGGTATACTTCACCAGGAGACGCGCCAATGTTCCTTGTCCTCCGAGGTTAGGATATTGACCTCAATGAGACGGCCGAATGGACCGACGACCCTGTCGCTCCCCCTCCGCACCTCACCTCACCTCACCAAAGGATAGTGCCTCGTGATCGTAGGAAAGTACTGCCAAATTCGCCCAATCGAAGAACGAGACCTGGACTTCCTACAGATGCTTGCCGTCGACCGGAACATCTCCAGCAGATTGGTGGGTTGGGACTTCCCGCCATCGCAATACGGCCAACGAAAGTGGTTTGACGCAACCCACAACAGCCGAACCACACGCAGGTTCCTAGTGGAGGACTTAGGGGGAACGCCCTTAGGTATCACCGGACTCTGGGACATCGACTGGCACAGTCGGGTGGCCCTCACCGCGACCAAGTTGTACGCCCCAAATCTAAAGCAGAAGGGCATAGGCACGGACAGCATCAAGATTCTGATGGCCTATGCATTCTACGATGTCGGGCTCAATCGACTTTGGGGGGCCATTCTGGATTTCAACGGACCATCGTTTGGGGCGTACGCCAAGAAGTGCGGCTGGCGGGGGGAGGGAATCCTCCGCGAGGAGGTCTGGAGGGAAGGGAATTTCCACGACCTTTACCGCGTGGCCATTCTCAAGTCTGAGTTTGATGCCCTCAACGACTCCGAGGACTACATCAACCGCGCGGTTCCAGCGGACACAACAGAGCGCGTGTCGATTCTGGATGAGTGGTGGGCACCGGAACTCGTCGGAAAAGTCCCCAGAGATTAGATCGTCAGCCACGCTAGACCGTAGTATCTCGTAAGCTCTCTGGGTTATACGTTCCTGCCCGAAGACCGAGTATCGCGTGCGTTGACCTCTTCGACGCCCAACTAGCCCGTCGTTGTCTGCGTGCTCATCCGACTTTCCCGCGCGTCTGGTTGTGCGGCCCAGCAGACTCCAAAGTACGAGAACGCCTCCACAGAAACCGCCAGCACTGAAGCGTCCCACTTGACAACACGAACGGTCGTGCTATTTTGAGTTTATGAGCAAAGGCAAACAAACCCGCGACCACATCCTCCTGCAGGCGCTCTCCGAAGCAAGCCGGTTCGGGCTCGAAGGATTGTCCATCGGTACCTTGGCCCGCGACGTCGGCATGTCCAAGAGTGGGCTCTTCGCCCACTTCGGAAGCAAATCAGGTCTTCAGAACTCTGTTGTTCAGCTCGCATCCGATTTGTTCGTCGACGCCGTGTTTCGCCCAGCCGTGAAGCTGCCCCCTGGCGAACCGCGGGTTCAAGCCATGTTCGACAACTGGATCGCCTGGGCCAGCTCTCCCACCGTCCCTGGTGGATGCCTCTTCATGAGCTCGTCCTTTGAATTCGACGACCGCCCGGGTCCCGTTCGAGACAACTTGGTGGTGCAAATCTCCCAGCTGCACGACACGCTAAAACGCGCCACCGCCATCGCAATTGAAGAGGGCCACTTTCGGTCCGACCTCGACATCTCGCAGTTCGCCTTCCAATGGCACTCCTTGATGCTCGGTTTTCACGTTCAAGCACGACTGTTCCGCGCACCCAACGCCAATAATGTCGTAGGCCGTGCGTTCGAGTCGCTGCTCGCCACCGCCCGCTCCTAGACCCCAGGAATTCCCATGTCCAATGTTGCAGATTCAATGCCCGACCCGGAAAGCACGAACGTTCGTATTCCGTGGTCGACACTCGCGACCGCGGGTGCCGCACGAGCACTCGGAACCGTCTGGCCTCGTGCATCTGCCCGAGTCGCGCATCGGCTGTGGTCTCGGCCGCAGCGATTCGACCGTCCGCAACGGGAGCACGACTTCCTGAGCACCGCGGAGCAGACGGATCTGCCGCTCGGAATGGGGCACATCCGTACCTGGACCTGGGGCAGTGGCCCAACAATCCTTCTGGTCCACGGATGGGAGGGACGAGGGACGCAACTGGCCTCATTCGTGAAGCCTCTGGTGGACCTCGGCTACCGCGTCGCCACGTTCGACGCGCCCGCTCACGGCGACTCGCGAGGTTCCGAAGCCTCGATCTTTACGTTCGCGGATGCCATTCATCGATCCGCGAGGCAGCTCGGCCCCCTTCATGGACTCGTGGCCCATTCGATGGGCGGCGCCGCAAGCCTTCTGGCGCTCGCTGCAGGACTTCCGGCGAAACGCGTGGTGTTCATCGCCCCAGCAGACGCCAGTAAGGCCATCG
>JAACDH010000379.1 GCA_009936995.1 Rhodobacterales bacterium | reverse complement strand
GGCTACCGTGGGAACCGTGGCTACCGTGAGAACCGTGGCTACCGTGAGAACCGTGGCTACCGTGAGAACCGTGGCTACCGTGGGAACAGTGACCGGCCATCAACACATTTAGGTTGTTGGGGTCATTCATGACCGCATCGCCTTTATGCAGCAAGTCGGCTGTGTGGTCACGCACCTTTAGAGCGGCATCAGCCTCATCGCCCGATAAGAAGTCGATGGGGTTTCGTCCCAGTTTGGGTAGCAGGTCGTCTTTATTATGAGGCACGGCGCTCTCCACTCCGAAAGATAGTAACCGGAGTTACTGGCTGGTGTCATCCGTTCTTGGACGCTCGATAACCCAGCGTCTGAAAATGGCCTCTACCTCTCCCTCATTGTCTTCGATAAGACGTTGGAAAAGCTGCTTGGTCATGTGCATGTACTCGGCACACTTGGGCGTGTTCGGGCGTTGACCAAAGAGGTCACCGCCGTTCATGTAATTGTGCAGCGGGCGAACCCCACAGTACGGCGCGTTAAAACAGGTGCTGCAGGACGGCAGACTATCGAGCAGCGAAGCCACCGCGATCGCGCGAACCGTGGGGTGCCGAACAATCTCTTCGTACGTCGACGAGTCCACGTGACCAATGGCAAAAATGTCGTCGCCCATGGCCGCGACCATTCGCCCTTCGTCACTTGGATAAATCGTACCGTCGTAGGAGTAGCCAATCTGGCCAGTTCCCGAACCCACCGGAGACCGAATGTCGACGAAGTTGGGATCGCGAGCCGTGAGCATTTTCTTGAGGAATGTGGCGGCCGTACCCTCGATAATTTCGTGCCCTTCTTTGTTCAGTTGGACGACGTAATCGAGGACTTTGACGTAGACGTCGTTGAACTCCTTGGGCGTGTATCCAATCTTGTGCCACGTCTTGGTTGCGAACCCAAACGGGTTCAGCGGACGGAAGTGCACGCTGCGAATTCCCAACTCGAGGTACAGGTCGACGACCTCCTTCCACATCGCCAGCGATTTACTCGTGGTGGTCATCAGCGCGTCGACGTGCCAAAGATTGGGGTCGCGGCCCATCTCGATGTACTTCTGGTTGAAATACTTGATCCACCGCACCACGTCTTTGTATGCGTTGGTGGGATCGTTGCCAGTCATGGCGCGGTTCCAGTTGTGCAGCCCCTCGGGACCATCCAGGCTGGTGCACACCAAAACATCGTTTTCGATGAGCCAGTTGGCGTTCTCTTCGGTCATGTAGGTCATGTTGGTGACCACAGAGTGAACCAGTACTTTGTTCTCGTACTTGTTTTTCTCTTTGCTGTACTCAACGATGAACTTGATGGCGGCCATGTTGATGGTGGGCTCGCCACCTTGGAACTCGAAGTTCACGTAGCTGGACGTGGTCTGCATCGCGAAGTCGACCACTTTCTTGGCCGTCTCGAGGGACATGTCGGTGTCTACGCGGCTCATGTCGGCGCGGGAGGCGTGACAGTAGCGGCACGACTGATTGCACCGCAGCGTGGTGATCACGGCATGGAGGTGCGGTCCGTTGGGCAGAAAGTGCTTCTTGCGACGAACCCGATCGGCGATGGCGTCCGTATCGAGGTCCTCGCGGAGAAAGCCCTTGAACCGGAGCTGAGCGATATCGGCGTGATCTTCCGGAAGTTCTGCACGTAAAAATAGCCGGAAATCGTCTTCGCTAAGAAAGTGAAACTCGCCGACATCGTTGGTCAGTACAACCTTTCCAGCCACACGCGCATAGCGGAAATAGCCTAATTTTTCGGGCGCGACAGTGAGCTTTCGGGCTTTGATGGTGCCAGTACGCATTTAAGTACGGTCCTCTGCCCGGGTTCGGGCCACAGTTTCATACAACGCATGGTTGCACAGCGCGTCTACCAAGCGATCGGACACGCGTTCGTCGATGTCTTCGATGTGAAGCACGACATTGCCTTCGTCCGCTTCGATACGTATTTTCGCCAAGTGGCCGTACGCCTGCGCCGCCGCCTGGACGGCGTCGTTGCGGTAGATGGAGGTGCTGAAGTTGATCGTCTCAGCCACCTGCACCGTCCTCGGCAGGGCTGTCCCAGGGCACCGACACTTCAAGTTCGTCCTCTTCGAGTTCTTCGGCGTCGAGCTCTGCCAGCAGCGCGTCGATGCTTGACCGAGACTCCTCGCCAAAGAACGCACGGGCCATGTAGTACTCGCGAATGTCGCGGGTGGCGTCGCCAACACGCTGCCGAACCACTTGATTTAGCAGCTCGTTGGCGAATTCTCCGGCGAGTGCATCGAGGGTCGCATCGGTAACTTCGCCGGCTGATTTCGGCTTCAGGCGAACTTCGATCTGACGATCGCTGGGACGCCCGAGGAATAGGTAGCAGCGATCGACGAACAGATAGGCAGCGCCGTAGATGGCGTCGCGTGGGTAGATCTCTTCATCGACAATAAAGGACACCCGCCGCTCATCGGCGCGGTAGGTGAGCTCTTCCAGGTCCGCTTGTGGACCCACTTCTTCTGACATTAGAGGTTCTCCGGCCCATACGCGTCTATACGCGCGTTGTGGGGCATCATCCGCGACAGGGTCCGTAAGTCGGCCGTATCGCTGGTTTCGTTCTTCCGAATGCGTGAGGCGATGTCCATGATGACACGACCCAAACGCTCGTTGGTCGGCTGATCGCCGTCACGACCATCCATGATCACCAAGTCGAGCATGGCGGTACTCGCCACGCCTCGCGGTTGACCATCATGTGCACAAACGTGAATACTTGCCTCGCCGTGCTGGGGATGCTGCAAGGTCAGTATGGACGCGCCCTTTCGAACTTGGGACAAACTCTGTACGAGCCATCCGCCGGCCAAGCGAGCGCCAGGAGAGAGGGGATAAATAAGTTCCCATGGCGCTCTTCCGCCGTCAACAGCGAACGGACGTTGACGCTTTGCAGCCGCGACCGCGGTGCCAGACGCGGCGACCGCTGCGCCCATCACTAATGACCGCAACACGCCTCTTCTACTTGGCTGACCCATTCTGACCTCACCGATTGACCAATCATACACCAGGAATCGCCGTCGACCAACGCTGTTTCTGTTCTTACGTCCCGGTGAACTACGCCAATTGCCACACGTCCCGCCACTAATGCGGTAGATTGGGTGCGAGGTCGCTCATGCGTGTTTCGGAAAATTCTATCTCCCAACGGATGTTGGAGCGAGAACAGATCGCCAATCGCAGCAAACACTGGGTTCGGCTGGTTACCGCGTGCAACCACAAGTGCTTGTTCTGCCTAGACATGGACACGCCTCGGAATGTGTTCCTCCCCGTAGAGGAGATCAAGCGCGAGCTCGACCGTGGACGCACCGAGCTGAACGCCGACAAGGTCATCCTTTCCGGTGGAGAGGCCAGTCTTCACCCTAAGTTTTCCGAGATAATCGCCTACGGAAAAGCCATCGGCTACGGCCGAGTCCAGTGCGTGACCAACGGCTGGCTCTTTCACGACAAGGGCTTCTACGAGCGGGCCGTATCCGCGGGCTTGGGCGAGCTCACGTTCAGCCTGCACGGCCACACCGAGGCGCTACACGACGAGCTCACCCAGAGCCCCGGCTCCTTTAAAAAGATCTGCAAGAGCATCCTGCGAGCGCGCCGTGACCGTCGGATGATCACCAACATCGACGTGGTGATTAACGGAATGAACATCCAGTACATCGACAAGATCGTCGAGCTGGGAATCAGCATGGGCGTACGTGAATACGACTTATTGCACATCATTCCGCAGTCCGAGGCCTTCCGGAATCGCGACCGAATGTTCTACGACGTGCGCGAACACCTGCCCAAGCTCCAAAAGGTGTTCCGCCTCACTCGCTTGCCCGGCTTCTACATCTGGACCAACCGGTTCCCCATCCCCTACCTCGAAGACCTCGAAGATCTCATCCAAGATCCGCACAAGATGCTGGACGAGGTCAACGGTCGCCGGTACCAAATCGCCCGATACATCGACGAAGCCAGTCCGCTCAACTGCCGCCAACCCGAACGCTGCGTGCACTGCTTCATCGAACCGTTCTGCACCACGATGGATCGCGTCGTCGCACGCCAACGCGCCGAGGGCTGGGAAGTCTGGTGGGTGGGCGACAACCTCCTCGACCCGCGTCCCGCACCACCGGGCGTCAAACAGCTGGGCGTCCAGGTGCAAACCGCCCACGAGCTCGAAGCGCTCTCCGAACGCACCCGCTTAGGACTCTACGCTCAAAT
This sequence comes from Rhodobacterales bacterium, assembly GCA_009936995.1. Lineage (GTDB taxonomy): Bacteria > Myxococcota_A > UBA796 > UBA796 > JAACDH01. Next base: position 6,257 of record JAACDH010000379.1, on the reverse strand, counting down.
CGAGGTCCCGGGACCCGTGCCGCGGCGCCCAAACCAAACGCTCGTCGCCCACACACCCGCACACTTAGCAGCGTGGATCGACGGCCCGCACGATCTAGTGATTCACCTCACGGCCCAGACCGCAGCGTGGATGCTCGAACACCGCGAACAAGTCAAAGCGGCGCTTCCCCGAATTCACCTCCACCAACCCAGCCACGAGAAGATGGCCCAAGCGAAAGAGAGTGACGTCCGTAATCCAACCGACTTCTTCAGGGCACTCAACCTGCGCATCCGAACCAGTGGCCTGCCTGCTTGCATGACGCCCGGTGTGTTGCTCGTCGACGAGCCCGCCCTCCTGCACGCGTCCATCTACGACCCCCAGACCGGCCGGCCCACGCCCCACGGCATGGCGCACTACCACATCGCCAATCGCTACCGAGGCAAGTCCGTGCGATGTGAGGACTGCCGTCTCGACAACCGCTGTGAAGGGCCGCACATCAACATGATCCGCGACCAGGGCCTTCGTCAGGTGACGCCACTCATCGAGGGTCCGTGGGCCGACGAGGCCGCGCGCCAGCTCGAAGTTATGCATCCAAAGCCCATCTCTAGCTTGGGAAATGGCCTACTTCCCGAGCCCCTCGTCGCCAGCCTACCTGGCTACGCGGCGCCTGGGCCGGCCACCCGCGCCCCCCTCGCGGTCATCCAGGAAGCAAAACAGGTCAAGCACGAGGCCCGAATGGCCCGTATTGCAGCCCGCCAAGCCAAAGCGGCCGCCGATAAAGTAGCACACGGAGACGATTAACTCATGGCCAACCTCGGCTACCTCCAGCTCACCCGCGGCTGCCTTCAAGACTGTCTCTTCTGCAGCAACCCGCCCTCAGGCGTGGGTCTCGAGCTCCCCCAGCTTCACGATGTCATCGATGGCATGGTCGATATGGGCTACGACGGCATCATCCTCACGGGCGGCGAGCCAACGCTGTCTCCCCTGCTGTTCCCAGCCCTCGAGTATGCCAGCGAGAAGGGACTCTACAACAGGATGATCACCAACGGGCAGCTGCTCGCCGAGCGCGACTTCTTCCAGCGATGCGTCGACAGCGGCCTGCAGCATATTCACGTCTCGCTGCACAGCTATCGCCGCGAAGTTCACGACTACATCACCCGGTATCCCCGTGCCTGGGAGACCCTCGTCGGCTGTCTAGATCTGGTCCCCGAGATGGGCATCACCTGCGACATCAACACCGTCATCTGCAACTACAACGCCGACCATCTTCACGAGACCGTGATCTGGTTGTGCGAGAACTTCCCGTTCATTCGCCACTTCGTGTGGAACAACATGGACCCCGACGGCAACCGCGCCGAAGAGAACCCCGACTGCATCGCCACCCACCGCGACTTCATGGTCAGCCTAGAGCTCGCCGTGGAGTACCTCACCCAGACCGGCCGCACCTTCCGGGCCGAACGGGTGCCGCTGTGCTTTATGCGCCGGTTCGCCGACAGCTCCACCGAGACCCGAAAGATCGTCAAAGAGGAGGAACGTTGTATCCAATTCCTAGACGCAAAGGGCTTTGTACGCCAGAAAGAGTTTCTGCACGGCAAGGGCAGCGCCTGTGATGTCTGCCGATTCGACCCCATCTGCGCGGGCATGTTCTCTATGGCGCGCACCTTCGACGAACGCGAGCTCTCGCCCATCTTCGAGGACCCACTACCGGTTATTCGCCAAGTACTCGGACGCGAACCAGAGCCCGAGCTCCTCGCCCGCATCCTCGCACGAACGGGTCGGCGCTCCACCACCGAGCAACCGGACGAAGACATGCGAGCCGCCGCCCTCAACCAAGCGATGTTACAGGCTCATCCATGACCTCCCTGCTCCTGTCTCTCCTGTTCGCCTGTGGCAACTCAGCGACGCCACCGCCCGCAGCCCCGCCTCCGGTCACCGAAGAAGCGAAGCCGCCCACACCTCCCCCGGCCGCCCCACTAGCGGGCGGTCCAGACAATCAGGTCGACACCAGCTGCACGTCCGTGTTCACTGGTGACGACGCCACAGCCCTGTACCAGTTCATGGCTGGCCTAAAGGCCGACGGCGACTGTACTTTCTCCGACATCGACGCCAAGGGGTCCTCGGTGAGCGTTGTGTACAAGACCAAAGACAACAGCAAGGTGCCCGTCCAGCTCCGGCCCAGCGCCTGCGTCGAAACCCCCGTGAAGGGCGCGGTTGTGCACGATCCGTACGTGCTATCGGTGCCTACTATCGCCAAAAAAGCTTGTCCAAAGGCCATTGCCGCCTTATCCAAGGCTGTGACTGCCGGCGAGCTACCTCCGCCCAGTCAGCGATAGTTCACACCCTCCGTCTGCGGTCCGGCCCTTGGCCAAGATGCGGATTATGGAGACGCCATTACGTTCCAAATCGCAGACTCCGTCCGTGCCGCAGCCGCCCTCAAGTTGGTGAACTCCCTGCAGAGCACCTGGGTCGATTCCCTGCAGTCCGTCGGAGGTTCTCTGGGACTTCCCACCCCTTTCACGCCGGTCCACTGGGTCCGCGACGAAGGCCGGCACGGCGGCGGTGTCCGACGGGTCGCTGGCGAGTCCCAGATGCTTGGGCGGGCCTCGGTCAATGTCTCGGCGATCCAGTACGACGACCTCCCCGAGAAGCGCTTGTCCTCCGCGACGGCGCTCTCCACCATCGTGCATCCCACCCATCCGCGCGCACCGTCCATGCACATGCACATCAGCTGGACCGAGATGCGCGATGGTAAGGGATACTGGCGGGTCATGGCCGATCTGAATCCGTCCATGCCCAACCCGGACCACACCCAGCGGTTTCTGGCGGTGATGAAGGCAGCGACGCCCGAGCACTTCGCCGTCGGTAACGCCCAAGGCGACAAGTACTTCGCCATCCCCTCACTCGACCGGCACCGCGGCGTGGCCCACTTTTACCTAGAGGGGCACAACACCGGAGATTGGGCCGCCGACGCCGCAATGGCCAATCACTTCGGAACACAGGTCATCGCCTGTTACGCCAGCCTCATTCAAGAGGCGTTCGAGCAACACGACTCCCCGACCGAGTCAGAGCGTGCGGCCCAGCTGGCCTACCACACCCTGTATCTGTTCCAGGTGCTCACCCTCGATCGCGGCACCACGTCGGGGTTACTGGTTCACAGCCAGAACGATCTGGGCATCATGGGATCGCTTCCGGCTCGGGCCGACCGAGCGCTGCTGGCCTCGTGGCGCAGCAAAGTGCCGGCCGTCCAGATTGCGTTGGTCGACGACTTGGTCGACGCGCTCACCGATGTCTCGCCCAGTCCCATCGACGCCGACGCCAAGCTGAGGCTGGCTCAGGCCGTTCGCGCCCACTATCAGGCACACCCCGAAGCCCTGTCCTTACAGGCCTCGGGTAACGTCGTGCCACCCACCGTAGACAACCACAAGTAGCCGGCGGATTTCCCCGGTCAAGGAGACGCCGTGCGCGTAGGATTCATCGGTTGGCGGGGCATGGTCGGCTCCGTTTTACGACAGCGGATGACCGCCGAAAAAGACTTTGATGGTCTAGCGTGCGCTTTCTTTTCCACATCCAATGCGGGGGGTTCGGCGCCTGATATCGGACACGGACCTGGCTTACTCCTCGACGCGAACGATCTCGACGCCCTGGCCGACCAAGAGGTGTTGATCACCTGCCAAGGCGGCGACTACACTGAAGCCATCTTCCCCGCCCTTCGCCAGCAGGGTTGGCGCGGCGTGTGGATCGACGCCGCCAGCACCCTTCGCATGGAAGACGACGCAGTCCTGGTGCTCGACCCAGTCAATGGAGACGCTATCCGGCAGGCGCTCGTCGACGGAAAAAACACCTTCATCGGCGCCAACTGCACCGTCAGCTTAATGCTAATGGGTCTCTCCGGACTCATTCGTACCGGTCAGGTGGAGTGGATCTCGTCCATGACCTACCAGGCGGCCAGCGGCGCAGGCGCCCGGGGCATGCGCGAGTTGGTCCAGCAGATGCGGCAGATCGGGGTCGAATCCGCTCATCTACTTAACGATCCGGCCACCGCCGCCCTCACCCTCGACGCCCAAGTCAGCCAGACGCTGCGCGGTGATTCCCTGTCCACCGACCAATGGGGCGCGGCCCTCGCCGGCTCTGCGCTGCCCTGGATCGATCGGCTGGTCGACGACGGCCAGACACGCGAAGAGTGGAAGGCCATGGTGGAAGCCAACAAAATCCTCGGCCTGTCCACACCCCTTCCCGTGGATGGACTTTGCGTCCGAATTGGGGCGATGCGCTGCCATGCCCAGGCACTCACCATAAAACTACGCTCCCATATCGCCATGGACGAGGTCACTACGCTGATCAACGGCGCCCATGAGTGGACCCGCGTGGTACCTAATGCCCAGGCGGATTCGGTGACACACCTCACCCCAGCAGCGGTCGCCGGCTCCCTGAATGTGCCGGTGGGTCGACTGCGAAAAATGAAGCTAGGCCCAAATTTCATTACCGCATTCACCGTGGGCGACCAACTGCTCTGGGGCGCCGCCGAGCCCCTTCGTCGAATGCTCGGTATCTTACGCGAACACAAAGGATAATTATGCACACGCCCATGTCAGAGGTCATCGAACCTCTGGTTATGCTCATCCGAGAGCACCTACAGAACGAGGTCGATTGTCCGGTTCGTCCAGTTTTGTCCCCCGAGCAGATGCGCGCTCAAATCGACCTCGACATCCATGACGAAGGGTTGCCCCTGGGCGATGTGGTCAACCTACTCCGCCAAGTGCTCGAGGCCACCCCGACCACCGCTTCCGGGAGCTTTTTTAACCAGCTGTTCGCCGGACGAGATGGCGCTGCAGTTCTGGGAGACGCCCTCGCCTCGTTGCTGAACAACTCCATGTACACCTTTAAAGTCGGTGGCGTCCAAGTCCTGATCGAGATGGCCTTGCTGGACCGGATGGGTCGGATGATGGGATTCACCGAATCCGAGGGCATCTTCACGCCCGGCGGTTCGCTGTCCAACTTCTGCGCCATGATGATGGCGCGAAACGAAGCGGTCCCCGACGCCCACGACAACGGCCTACGCGACGAGCGCCTCCGGGTCTACAGCTCGCAAGACAGCCACTACTCCATCCGCAAAGCCGCCACCATGACCGGCATCGGTCGTAACAACGTGGTGTCTATCGCCGTCGACAACCGCGGTCGTATGGTGCCCGCGGCCCTCGAGACGGCCATCCAAGCCGATCTAGACGCTGGCTACTTGCCCACCATGATCAACGCTACGACCGGCACCACTGTGCTCGGGGCCTTCGATCCCCTCGACGCGATCGCCGACATCGCAGAGAAGTACGGCATTTGGATGCACACCGACGCCGCCTACGGGGGCTCTATGTGCTTTCATCCAGAATTTGATGAGCACTTCGCGGGTATCGGGCGTTCGGACTCGATCACCTGGGATGCCCACAAGATCATGGGCGTTCCACTGATCTGCTCGGCGCTCATTGTCCGCAAGAAGGGACTGCTCACCAAGCACTTCGACGAGAAGGCCACCTACCTCTTCCAAGACGACTCGGAGAACTTCAATCCCGGCACCCGGTCGATTCAATGCGGGCGACGAAACGACGGGCTCAAGCTTTGGTCTGCCTGGAAAAGCCACGGCAATACCGGCTATCAGAAACGTATGGAGCGCCTTCGTCACCTGACGCTCTTCGCCCGCGACATCGTGGTGAACCATCCCGACCTGAACCTCGCGATTGAGCCGGAGTCCCTCAACTTGGGCTTCACCGTGAACGGCGTTGCATCCGACGAGCTGTGCACCCTGCTCCACGAAAAACAGCGCGTGATGGTAGGCCATGCGCAGGTCCAGGGCCAGCTGGTGGTTCGCGTGGTGTTCGTGAACCCCGAGGTCACCGAGGCCAATATTCAGAGCTTCTTCGAGGCCTGCCTCAACCCTTGAGGGCTTGAATGGCGATGCCCGGCACCTTGAACCAGCTGGGCGCAGACTCGAAGTGGGTCATGCGCTTGCCGAGCTCGAGGTTGTTCTTGTGGTCGACGAACCAGGCGGGCGTGGGGCTGATGACGAATGGCGCGCGCAGCACCGACTTCTGCGGGTGATCGACCAGTAGCCCGTTGTGGACCACCCCTTGGCCAGACTCAATCTGATCGAGCGGGTGGCCGGGGAATGCGCCCCAGGTGCTGTTGACCAAGCCGTAGCCAAGGCCCGACCAGCAGTTGATGGCGATGGTTCCGTACCGGAGGTCGGCGATGGCACGGTCAAAGCTGTCGCCCAGGGCCTTTTCGGTCT
>JAACDH010000378.1 GCA_009936995.1 Rhodobacterales bacterium | reverse complement strand
GGATGGAGGTGTTGTGGAGTGGTTATGCCGACGGCGCGCGCATCTACCCCATCGACGAGATTGTACCTGCACAAGGGGCTGAACCCGCATATTTGGTTCCCAACCCCGGCCTGTCGACCTTGGCTGAGATCGTTGCCCAAAATCCTAGTATGGAAGGGCTGCTTGAACAGATACAGGTAGGTTTGTCCGGCATCGTCGACATCGATGGCGACGGGGACCAAGACATCGTCTTCAACGCGCCCTGGGGCACGGTCGGGTTGATGGGCTTTCGCAATGACCAAGGGGCGTTCTCGCCGTTGCTGATACCACCGATTTTGGGTGTGGATGGCCACCACGGCCCGGACGCTGCAGATCTCTACGATTGGGACAACGACGGAAACCTAGATCTTGGCCATCTTATGTCGGGTCCCGTAGGTCCCGATCCCTCAATGGCCCAGTGGAGCACAAATGTGTTGTTTCAGGACTCGGTTGGTGACTATCGTACTGCATTTTGGCTGGTTAATGATGGTGTCATTCCCATGCGGAAAGTTGACCAATTCGGCATCGTCGAGGTCGATGGCGAGCCGTTTCTGCTCGCTGCGGGAAACCCGGGAAATGAGCCCAACGTGCACCACCCCATGCTGTACCGCTTCGATTTTGACGTTGATCCGGAGGGGCTTCCCGTGGCGACGGTCATCGACTCAGCCACGCCAAGCGCCAGCGATGGTACTCAGATGGGCGGCAGTATCGTTCAAGTGATCGAAGCGGACGAAGACGACTTGCGCTGGTCGTCGCTCCTCCTTCGCAGCGTCGACGACGCGACATTGCTGGTCGACAAGCCGCTCTGGGACGGGCTCTGGGTAGACGCGACCTCGGAATATGGGCTTGCGGTGTCTCCGAACAACCATCAGGCGACCGCGGGTTCGTGGGTTCATGAAAACCAGCTGCCCTGGCATTTTACCCAGCTGGATTCCCATACGTTTGCGGTGGCAAATGGCGATGACGCTGAGTCTTGGCAACACCTGGACGGGCAGCCCCTACGCGCCGAATTCTATTTTGGTCGGAACCAGAATATCGACTTCTATCAACTCGATTCTGTCGGTCGATACGCGCCGGTTACCGACCAGGTCGTAATGGATGGCGTGTCGGGCGTCGCCGGTCAACCGGGCGGCAGCTACCTCGGGTTTTACGAACGTGGCGGCTATGCGGTGTGGCTGGCTTCGTGGATCGAAGAAGACAACCTCGAGGGTCGGGTGCTGCGCTCTTGGCTGGCCCAGCGCGTACGCCCTGACGGTCATCACTGGGCTACGTTTGCACCCGTTGGCACCACCAGCAACGGCCCTGCTATCGGTACCGAGGTGTTCTTCACCACCGATCCGGCTTGCGGTGACGAGCTTGAAACCCTGCTCGCGGATGAACGTCCCTACGCAGATATGGCCGGCGCTTGTGGCGCTTGCGGCTACACTCGGATGGTCGTTGGCGAGCACGACGCAGGCCATGTGTTGACCAGTCCCGAGGTTGAGTTCTACATGGGGCCCGACGTAAATGGATCTCCGCCCGTGGGAACCGCGCTTCTGCGCTATCCATCGGGCACCCTTCAGCGCGTCGATGAGGTGGCGCCGGGTTGGAACGCTCCGGTAGAGCCCTCGACCGTTCAGACCACGACCACGGCGCAGGGTGTGCAGGTCACCTTTCAAGCGCGGGATGTGGCGGGTCAGCCGGTTCGGTTGACTGCGTTTACCTCGGATCAGGTCCAGATCTGGGGCGTGCCGGTCTTGTTCACGGCGAGCCTCAGCCCGGCCGGTGTCGCCGAGATCATCGTCACGCCACCCACCACCGAAGATCTAGCGGCGTGGACTGCGCTGCACCCGCACAACACGTCCTCGACGCAGGTTCGCATCGAGGGCACCCAGCATCGACCTCGGTTGTTCTGGCCTTAGGTCGCTTTTGGGCTTTCGTATTGGGCGAGGGCGAGCATAGCGCTCACCAACAACAGCGCGCCCGGCGCCAGCACGGGACTGGCCCCTTGCACGGCCTCGCGAATGAGCTCGGTCAGGACCGCATTCGGGCGGATCTCAGCCTCGAACAGGTAGTTGTGCTCGATGTGTTCCCACAGGCCAAAGATGGCTCCAAGGGTCATGACGCCGATGACACCCCAGATGAATCGACGGCCGTTCTTGGCCGGCTTGGAGGACCCTACACCGGCTGCCGCAACGCCCAACCCACACAGGGCGAAGGGGAGGTATTGAGGCAGACTTCCGTAGTGGCCCATCAGCGCGAGATCCGCAGCGGTTCCCAGGCAGATGGCGACCACCAAGGCCCAAAGTCCACTTCGTAATCGGGTCTCTGACCCAACTTGACTCACTTGAGGAGTTCGGCGCCGGCCTTGGCGTTGTCGGCGCCCGCCTGTTCGGTGAGCGAGGCGATGAAGGCATCGCGGTCGGCGTAGGGCCGAGCGTCCATGAGCGCGGTGGCCTTGGCCTCATCCAGACCGGGAAGCTGGGCGAGGGTGACGGCGTCACAGTCGTTGAAGGCCACGGGCACAAACACGTGGGGCTCCCACGCGGCGACTTGTTCGGCATCTACGTACTTGCCAATTTGCTTCCGGAACTGCTTCACGCTGACGTAAGGCCGATACTCTTCGAACTCGTGCACCATCTTCGGGGTCATGTCGGGGATGGCCTCAAGCTCGGCCTTGGTGGCGGTGGTCAGGTTCACGCGTTTTGGGGTCGCCGCCGGAGCTTCGGCGGGCGCTTCGGCCTTGGGAGCGGCTTCGGTGGGTGCTTCGATCGCCTCGGGCGCTTTGGTTTCGGCGGGCTCGGGGGGGGAGCAGGCGAGAAGAAGTAGGGTTACGATCACGAGAATTCCTGGGGTACGAGACGTGGTGCCTTCTACCCGTGTTCGAGTCCCGTTGCACCATCAGAAGTGACATATCATAGATTAGACTCGCCTAGTTCGAGACGCTACGCCTTCTTCGTCATGCGTCGCTCAAATAGCACCGTTCCGAACGGCAGCATCGACGCCGCCAAGCCCAGGCCCGCGTCGACCAATCCCCAGCCCAGCCGAAGCACGCCGACGCCCACCGCGCCTACGTAGAGCATGAAGAAGACGCCGTGGAGCCAGCCGGTCCAGGCGATGAGCTCGGGGTGTCCGGCCAGATACTTGGCGGGCATGGCGATGCCGAACAGAAACAGCAGCGAGCCGGCCTCGGCGACGGCGATGGCCTTGAACCAGCGGTGGATGGCGTCGACGTCGGGCGGGGGCGTGTCGACGGTGGCGAGGGCTGCGCCGGCGATGGCTCCTAGGCCGCCTAATCCCAAGCCGAACCATAACCCCGCGTCGCGGAAGACCATGAATCCGATGGCGGCCAGCAGCGCGCCGGTGGCCAGTCCGGCGCCCAGGCGACTGCGGTCGGCGGTCGCGTGTAGGGCCGCGCCTGAGGCCGAGGTGACGCCTGCGATGAGGGACGCCAAGACCCAAGGTTCGGCGAAGCCAAGTCCCTGGTGCTCGAGCATGCCGAAGCCGCTGATGAACGCGATGAGCACCCCGATCGGCAGCACCCACAGGGCCGCCATTCGCCGGGTCTCCCCCACGCCGCGGACCGTGCCGCCTACGCCGTAGCCGAGGGCCAGGAGTCCGATCCATTTTGCTGTGCGCCAAAGGAGCCATGTTGTCATTGGGACGAATCACACGTCGGGCATGTGCCGACCACCGGGTGCAACGCTCGATAGCGGCCGTACAGCACCCACAACTTTTGGGTCGAAAGGGGGGATGACTCGATCGCCGCCAGACCCGAGGCCGTCCGTGGGCTCACGCTCTAAGGGCTAGGGCGATGGGACCGGTTATGGACTGCCTGCGGGGACCCGACGTCCTCGCGCTGGGAGGTCTAATGCGCGTGCTCTGTCTGGTGCTATTGTTCGGTTGTTCCGGTGAGTCCAAAGACACCGACACAGGCGACACCACGGTCACGAATCCTATGCCGACGACCACCACGTTGACGACGGCGACCACGACTCCGACGGCGACCACGACTCCGACGACGCCCACCGCCACCACGTCGACGACCACCACGTCGACGACGACCACGTCGACGACGACCACCACCACCACTCCGACGACGACGACCACCACCACGGGAACCGGACTCGACGTGGGCGTAGACTGCGCGATCGACACAGACTGCAACTCCAACGTGTGCTGGAACTTCCACGACTACGACCCCTGGTGTGGGGGTGCGGTCTGTTCGGAGTTGTGCACCACCGACCAGCAGTGCGTCAACGTCTTCATCGCGGCCGGCGCCCCCAATCCCAGCGGGGCCTTCTGTGGCTTTGATGGCCGCTGCGACCCCATGGGAACGGGGATGGGTGCGTTTTTCTGTGCCTAGCGGCTTCGGTCGACCGTTTTCCAAACGATGTGAGCGTGTACGGCGTTCTTGGAATGACCGGCATTATCGGTGACGTCACCAGCGCCCATCATCCTGGGTGTTGTCCCTCTTCCAAGTGGGGATTGTGGCACTATGTGAACTACGGAGGTGCCTGTGCACATCGATATTTGGTCCGACGTCGCCTGTCCTTGGTGCACAATTGGTCGCCAGAACGTGAACAATGCCATTGCTGCCTATACCGCGCGGCCCGATACCCCCGACCTGGTCACCATTCGATGGCGAAGCTTTGAACTCGACGCCACCGCCCCCGCCCAGATCGAAGGTGATTACGTGCAGAGGCTGGCGGACAAGTACGGCATGTCCCGCGAGCGTAGCCTACAGATGATCGATCAGATGGCTACTCGCGGCGCGCACCTGGGCCTCGAATTCAACTTCGACGTGCTCCAAGCCGGCAACACCTTCGACTGTCATCGGCTGCTGCATCTTGCCCACGAAGAGGGCGTGCAAGATGCGCTCAAGGCGAGGTTCTTTCAGGCGTATTTTTCCGAGGGACAGCGGATGTCCGACACAGAGGTCTTGGTCGCGCAGGCGGTCGCAGTGGGCCTCGATGAGGAGCGGGTTCGGTCGGTGTTGTCGTCGGATGCGTTTGCCCAGGCTGTGAGGCAGGACCAGCAGATTGCGCGTCAGATCGGCGTCACCGGTGTGCCCTTTTACGTCATTGACGAGCGAATCGGTCTGTCGGGTGCTCAACCGCCCGAGGTGCTGATGCAGGCGTTCGACCAGGCGTGGTCCGCCACAAGTTCTCAGGTAGAGTCGTCCGCAGACGCGTCGTCGGCATGCAAGTAGAACCTGATTTTTCTGCTGATTTCCGGTCCACACCCCTCTACGTCTGACGCGAGCAGACCTGAGGCGCCCTTGAGGTACGCTGCTGCGAAGTGAGTCGTCAAGACCTTGCGGCGAGCATGCGCTTGGAGGAAAGTTGCCATACCTGTAGGCATGGTCACACTGCTTCTGTCGTTCGCATGGGGTGCACAACCCCTCACGTTCCACCCTGGTCCGGGTACCCAAACCGTCGAAGTGCGACTGGATGGTACGCTTGTGGGTGCGACAGGTCGGGTGCGTCAGGCGGTGGTGGTCAAGGGCTTAGACTACGCCGCGATTCGCAACTTGGACGAGGTCACGCGGGTCGTGGTGGGTCCGACCGGAAGGTTGGCTCGGGTTTTTCCAGCCTCCGGTGTCGACTCGATGACGCTGTCTAGCCTGCTTCACGGGCGCGAAGATGTGCTGTGGGCCCATCCTGATGTCGAGGTTCAGCTTCGTCCGCAGGTGGTGCCCAACGACCCTTGGCTGGGCGACCAATGGCATCTGATTAACACGGGTCAGTACGGCTATACGCCCGGCGCCGACATCAACGCGCGGGAGGCCTGGACGGTCACCCATGGGGCCGGCATGATGGTGGCCGTGGTCGACAGCGGCCTCGACCAGACCCACCCGGACCTGCGGGTCACGCCCGGCTACGACTTGGTCGATGATGATGATGATTCCTACCCTTCCGACGGGTCGGCCCATGGAACCGCGGTCGGTGGACTTGCGGCGGGCACGGGGAATAATGGCGTTGGAACCTCGGGCGTCGCCTACGAAGGAGCGCTATACGGCATTCGGCTGATTGGTGGATACACCAGCATGTACGACGTCTATTTGGCGTTCGTCGAGGCCACCGATGCCGGCGCTGTGGTGATCAACAACTCCTGGGGCTTTGACGACGGCTGTTCCGACGTGCCGCTGTATGGCGAGCTCGAAGAGGCCGTGGACTACGCCGAAGAGCAAGGTCGCGACGGCTATGGCACCGCGGTGGTGTTCTCGGCGGGCAACAGCAACTGCGATGTCTCCAACGATGGCCTGTTGGGGCATCCCGCGGTCATCGGCGTGGCGGCCACCGACGGCTACGACCGCAAAGAGAGCTACAGCTCGTGGGGTCCCTTCGTCGATATCGCTGCACCGGGATCTAGAATCGCCACCACCGACATCGCCGGTGGTGCCGGGTATCAGAACGGTGACTACACAGACGATTTCAGCGGAACCAGCGCCGCGGCGCCGGTTATCTCGGGCGTGTTGGCGCTGATCTTCGCCGCCAACGAGCGCATCACCGCCGCTGAAGCCCGCGAAGTGCTCTGCGACACGGCCGACCGCGTGGACCAGGGAAGTGGCAACTACGACGCCGATGGCTGGAGTCCCTACTACGGCTGCGGTCGGGTGAACGCCGGTGCGGCGGTAAAAGCAATCTACAACGCCGGTCCGCCCGGGCTGTCCATGCCTCTGGGACCGCTGCCCGAGGTCGTCGCTGGTCCGGTGACGTTGGAGTGGTCTAAGGCCGTTGACCCCGACAACGACGCGCTCAACTACCGGATCCGCTGGTGGAGCACCTATTCGCCGGCCCAGTACAACCGCGAAGACGCCGAGGGCACCTCGTTTACCTTCCCCGAAGACCTCCAAGTGGGCGACTCCATCGCCTGGAAGGTCCGGGCCGAAGACCTCTGGGGCTTGGGCGAGTGGTCCGAAGAGTCCCAGTTTGTCGTCATCGCTAAGCCGGTCGAGGGCTACGACACCCTCGAGGCGTCCGGGGGCTGTCGTGTGGTCTCGGGCGGTGGTTCGTGGGGTTGGATTCTGCTGTTGGCGCCCTTGGTCACCCGGAGAAAGCGGGGTTAGACGTTCTCCCATGAACCTCTCCCTGCCGCACGGCCCCCGTCGCATCGTCTGCCTCACCGAAGAGCCCACCGAGATCTTGTATGCCTTGGGCGAACAAGACCGCATCGTCGGCATCAGCGCCTACACGGTTCGACCGCCCGAGGTGGTGGGCAGCAAGCCGGTCGTGAGCGCGTTCATCGGCGGTAGTGTCGATAAGATCTGCGCCTTGAAACCCGACCTGATTCTTGGATTCTCCGATATTCAGGCCAAGCTCGCCAGTGAGCTTATTTCGGCCAATCAGCAGGTGTTGATCTTCAACCAGCGTTCGATACCGGAGATCTTGGACGTGATTGTGCAGATTGGATTGCTGGTGGACTGTGGCGATGCAGCGCGCGATTTGGTGGCGTCGTACGTGACCAACCTCGAAGCAGCCCAAGACCGAGCAGCTCAGCGGGGACGAGGTCCCCGGGTGTATTTCGAGGAGTGGGATGACCCGATGATCAGCGGTATTCAGTGGGTCAGCGAGCTCATCGAGGTGGTGGGTGGTCAAGATGTGTTTTCTGAAAAATCGCGTGGAAAGCTTGCCAAAGAACGTTTCGTATCTGTCGAAGAGGTTCGGCAAGCCGACCCCGAAGTTCTGTTGGCCTGTTGGTGTGGCAAGGACTTCGAGCTGGCGCCGACTCAACAGCGTCTGCAGGGGGTGTCGGCGTTGACCACAGGTCGGGTGTACGAGATTCCGCCCGAGCAGATCTTGCAGCCTGGCCCCGCCTGCCTCACCGATGGGCTGGCCAGCATCGAAGCGGCAATCTGGGAGGGAAGTCCATGAGAGACGTCGCCGCCGTTACGGCCCTGTTGTTGCTGGCCGCGTGCCACACGGCGCCTGCTCAAGACACCGCGGTGGCCCTCGGCCCGCCGCCCGAGTTTGTGGCGCCCGACCAAGTTGGACCGTACGGAGTGGGTGCCACGACGTATACATTCACCGACGCTCGCGGCATCGAGCTCACGGTCGAGATCTGGTACCCCGCCACCGTCGACGGCGAAGCCGAGGCCGACGATTACGGTAATTTCTCGCTCGCTTGGGACGCCCACCGAGACGCGCCGCCCGACTTGCGCGGCGGGCCGTACCCCGTCGTCGCCTTCTCTCACGGATACGGTGGTGTTCGATACCAGACCGCCTTCCTCACCGAGCGACTCGCATCCCACGGCTTTGTCGTCGTCGCCCCCGACCACCCGTTCGGGACCCTCTTCGACCTCGACGCCGATCGCACCTCCGAGGTCGCCATCGGCCGCCCCGCCGATGTCTCTGCCGCCCTCACAGCCATCCTCGAATTGCCTGCCGACCACCTCGTCGCGGATGTTGGATTGGATGGGCCCATGGGTATGATCGGCCACTCCTTTGGCGCCTGGACCACCCTGGTTGTCGGAGGGGGTGTGCTCGACCTCGATTTTGCCAAGGCCCATTGTGCTGCCCAAAACGACCCTGGCTGTCGGTTCATCGCCGACCTCGCGGACCTCGATTCGGTGGCCGGTGCCGTCCCCGACGAGCGGGTGATCGTCACCGCTGCGTTAGCACCCGGCGGAGCGTACGCCTTCGGAACGACGGGTCTGCTGGATGTGGCCGACCCCTTGGTGATCGGTGGCCGAATGGATGGCGACCTGCCCTACGATAACGAAATCCGACCCGTCTTCGACGCCTTGGGCGACCCAAAGACGCTCATCACCCTAGAGCGTGCCGGCCACTGGGCCTTCACCGACCTGTGTGTCTTGGTACCCACCGTCGTTGACTGTGCAGGTGAGGCTGGTGGTTTCATGGAGACCGAGGTGGTCCGCGACGTCTCGATGACCTTGGTGACGGCCCATTTGCGGAACGCACTGTACGGGCACGACTTGGCGAGCTGGTTGGTGGCGGATGCGTGGGTGGATGAGAGCGATGTGACGGTCGAGTGATCGCGGCGCTCCCTCGACGTCAACTGCGGTGGCGCCCTATCCCTCGGTAGACACTCGCACGCGCAGCCGGCCCTCCGCGGTGTTGCCGTCGTCGTCGGTGGCCGTGACCACCAACTCGACCGTGTGGTCTTGCAGCGACGCGATGTCCGCCTCGGTCTTGTAGAGGATGGCGTAAAAACCAACGATCTGCGGTGTGAACAGGCCGGTTCCGTCGTCCTGACAGAACGCGGGGACTGCGGGGTTCTGGTGAGAACCTGTGTTTTCACCGTCTACCTCGGTGTCCAGTGAGAGGGTGAACGGACCCTCGCCCAGCCCAGTGCTCTGAGCCTGCACCTCTATGCCCAGGCCGCCTTGGGGAGCCAACGTCAAGGAGAGCTCGACGCCCGGCTCGTAGGCCGTGAACACGTCGTCGGTCCAGGTACCCAGGGTGAGGGTTGGGTTGGCGGAGATCTCGGTACACGGGTCGAAGTCCACGGGTTCCTCGCCACACCCAGTCGCTGCCAAGAGCAGCATTATCCTGACGAACCGATGAAACGGTGTGCGATGGTGTTTCTGGGATTTGGGCGCTTGCATGAGGCGTGTGTGCATGACGGGTCGTATCCGGTTCCGTGGTCTGCCGTCTGGTTTTCGCGTACACTGCGCCCATGAGCATCATCCGATCTGACCGACCGCCGATTCAAACCCCGAATGTCTCCATCACCGAGCACGTGCTGCGTCACGCCGAGAGGCTGGCCGACAAGGCCGCGTTTATCGAGGGTCCAACAGGACGGGTGCTCACCTATGGCGACTTTGCCAGCCAAGTGCGCGCCCTCGCCGGAGGCCTGGCTGCCCGTGGGGTCGGCCCGGGAACCACCTGGGCGCTGATGGCGCCGAACGTGCCCGAGTACGCCGTGGTCTTTCATGCCCTGGGCTACGCGGGCGCAACCATCACCACCCTCAATCCCACCTATGCTGCGCCAGAAATCGCCTTTCAGCTGAAGGACTCTCGGGCCACGGTCATCGTCACCGTCGCCCTGTTCGAGGACACCGCCAAGGCCGCCGCCAAAGAAGCGGGCATCGACGAAATCTTCCTCATCGGTCCCGGGGACTCGCCCCCTGTGCTTGCCCTCGCCGGTGAACCGCTCACGGCCCAGGTCTCGGTGTCGCCTCACGATGTGGTGGTGCTGCCATATTCCTCTGGGACCACGGGCTTTCCTAAGGGAGTGATGCTCACTCACCTCAACCTCGTCGCCAACATCGAGCAGCTCGCCAGTCACATGCAGATGGACGAGCACGAGGTGTGTTTCGCGGTGCTGCCGTTCTTCCACATCTATGGCATGCAGGTGTTGATGAACTATACACTCACCCGGGGTTGTACCATTGTTACGGCGCCGCGCTTCGACATGGTGCAGATGCTTGAGCTCACGCAAAAACATCGGATTACAAGGCTTTTTCTCGTTCCACCGATTGTCTTGGCTCTGGCGAAACACCCGATTGTCGACCACTACGACTTGTCTTCAGTGGTACAGATCTTCAGCGGCGCCGCGCCACTTGGCGGCGAGATCGCCGAGGCCGCAGCGAATCGTCTGGACTGCTCGATGGCCCAAGGCTACGGCATGACTGAGCTCTCGCCGGTGTCTCATGCCATCGCCAAGGAAGATTATAAGGCCGGCTCCGTGGGCACGTTGGTCGCCGACACCGAGGCCCGGGTGGTCGATCCCGCGACCGGCAAGGATGTAGCGCGGGGTCAGCCTGGCGAGATCTGGATACGCGGCCCCCAAGTGATGAAGGGCTACTTGAACAATCTCGAGGCCACCTCGGCGACCATCGACGCCGATGGCTGGCTGCACACGGGCGACATCGCCGAGGTGCACGAGGACGGCCACACCTACATCGTCGACCGCCTCAAGGAGCTGATCAAGGTCAAGGGATTCCAGGTGCCACCGGCCGAGCTGGAGGCCCTGCTGATCACCCACCCAGATGTAGGCGACGTCGCCGTCATCGGCGTGCCCGACGAAGCGGCCGGCGAGAAAGTGAAGGCGTTCATCGTGCGCGCGGCCGGCTCCAACGTCAGCGCCGAGACCCTCCAGGCTTTTGTGGCAGAGCACGTCTCCACCTACGAGCGTGTGAGCCTTGTGGCGTTCATCGACGCCATTCCCAAATCGGCCTCAGGTAAGATTCTGCGCCGGGAGCTTCGCTCGCCCTAGTCGCTACTTTCGACCGTTTCGATTCGGTGGACCGTGGCTATGGAGAGACCTGGTCTGGGGTGGTGTTGGGATGGGCGCTACGCGAATGGCGCGGGTTGGCTGTGTGTGCGCCTGGGTAATGGCATGAGCGAGCTGCGGCTCGGTGAAGTCGAGGCGAACGGTCTGGGAGGTGTCCGCGAGGATGGCTGCGGCGAGAAGCTGTTTGACCGGTCGTTGGATGCTGTGGTCGTTGCCAAAAGGGACGGGATACAATTGCATATCGGCGCCGTGTTTTTGGGCGAACGGGGTCATCGCCATGGCGGCGAGACTGTAGTTGTCGTCGCCCTCGAAGTAGCGAACTGGGGCGGTCAAGCCCTCGACCCAGTGGATTGCTGAGCGCAGATAGATGTGCTGTTCGTCGGAGAGATCGTAGGGTTCGGTACCGTATCCGCCATTTTGAACCATCACCTGCATGTTGGCTCGGCCGCCGAGAACGATGCTGGCCCGCACGGGTGCGCCGGCGACTGCCGCCAGCAAGACGTTGGTTCCGCCGGTGCTGTGGCCGCCCAGGTACACGCGGTCGGGGTCTACCCAAGGCTGTTGCTTGAGCCAGTCGATGGCGTTGAGCAGGTCGGTGGTCTCGTCGTAGAACAGCGTGGCCTGGCCGGGGTTGCCGATTTCGCTTCGGAATCCGGGTGCAGAAACAGGAATACCTGCGTCTGTGAACACGGTACAGCCCTGGTCGTCGCCGGGGGTTTGGTCGTCCCAAGGCACCGCCGGTCCCCCAAATCCTCCCTCGATCCACACGACGACCGGGTGCGTTTCGCCGTCATCGGGGGTGGGCGACAAGAAGTCTGCCAGCTGGAGCCCGTCGGTGGGGTCGTGCACGGTCTGCCAGCGAGATGTCACGGGTGGTGAGCGTGGCCGTGCCACGCGCCGTATGCAGGTCGGAGGTGGCTAGGGTGGAGGGAGCCTGTTCCGAGTAGGGCAGGACGGGGATAGGGTCTTGGAAGCGGATGGATGTTTCGACCCCCAGGACCATCTCGATCTGCTTATTCCAGTTGGACTTTTCGGCCCAGGACTGGAAGATGACGATGCCCGCCGGCAGATCGATAAACAAGAATCGGCGCTGGATGGCGATGTCGTTGTGGTCGCCCAACATGTTGATGACCACCCTACTCCCCGTATTCTAAGTCGCCGATTTGGGTTTCGTCACCGACTTGCCGCATGGCCATGCTGCTCATGGACACGACGGAGCGATCTTCGTTGGGGATAAACTCGACGATTCCGAATGGACCTGTGGCGTTATTGCCCCACTCCGCGATAGCTCCTTCCATCCCCGAATCGAAGCTTCCCATGGCAAAGGGCTGGTCATAACCGCAGTGGCACCCGTCGAAATCGACCGGCGTTGGTTCGAGTAGACCGGTACAGGCCAGGGACCATAAGCCAACGATGGAGACCAAGACACGCTTCACAGAACTTTGCAGGGGCCGAGTCTAACTCACAGCAACTGGAGCTGGCTCTGCAGCTTGGTTTGGGTGGGCTCACGGTGTTCGAACGCCATCTCTCGATGAGGAATGGCGAACAAGCTGGGTTGGTTTTGGGAGGGGACCTCGGCCACACGGGGCCGTGGATCACGGTCGTTTCGGCCGCCACCTTTACGGTTCATACGCAGGTATTCGCCCACAAAGGCCTCGCCTCCGCCGGTGAGCAGTCGGGTGTGCGCCTGAACCAGATGATGGTTCTCGATGCGCGCCGAGACGCCGAGCATTCCGAGCTGTATGGGAGGCGAGTTAGACACGGCTACTGGATGTCGAGGACCATCGAGAACGTGCTGCCCTCCATCCAGGCGTCCATGACCAGGAACAAGGTGATGGCGTCCGTGGCGGTGTACTCCAGCACCTCTTCTTCGGCGTCGAAGGTGATGTCGACGCCCGCGGTGGGGTTGTCGGCGTCGCAGGATTCGTCGAGCAGGTAGATGGCGGCGTCATAGACGGTTTGGGTGTAGGACGCGGTGAGGGTTTGGCCGGCCAGCAACTGGACCTTCGCCACGCCGTCGTTGCCGATGGTAGCCCAGTCTGTGGTGGGGTTGTAGTCGCCCAAGTCGTGGCTGTTCTCGAGGAGCGCGACGTCGCCATAGTACTGGCCCGAGGAGATGCTTCCCAGTGCGGCCGCGTCGGTGCAGTTGGCGGCGAAGTTGGCGCCAACGATGAGCTCGTCCCAGCCCTCGGTGTCTTCGTAGCTGAGGCTGAACCACTGCTGTGAGGTCGTCTGGACATCGATGGCGTTGCCGGTTGCGTCGACAGTGGTGTTGGTCTCTCGCGACAAGATAACCGTGGTGTTGTCGAGGGGGGCGCGCAGGCCGAGTGCGTCGATGTCGAGGCTGTACGAGCCGTTGTCTTCGATGTGGTAGAGCGTGTCGCCCGCATAAAGGAGCATGTCGCCAGAGTCGCCAGCGGTCCACTCGATGTTCAGCATCTCACCAGGTAGGACCGTAATTTTAGAGAGTGGATCCGGGCTGGTGGTGACCAGCGAAGTGGCGTAAGCGAAGTCGTCAGCGCCTGCGTACGGAAGGTAGTCGCCGTCAAGGCTGATGCCAGCATTTCCAGTGCCCATGCTGACGGGGAAGCCCGTGAACACGTTGTCTTGGTACCCGGTGTCGAGGGAGAGGGTGGTGTCGCCGGCGGTAATGTCGCCCACGTCGTAAAAGTACACGGAGTTCATGAAGTCGAAGTGGGGAACGGGGACTGCGGACTGCCCGAGGGCGGGGATTACGTCGGTGCATAGGCCCGAGAACAGTAAGCAGCTGGCGAGATTGGTGATGCCGCCGTTTTCAGCGGAGAACAGGCCGACGGCGTAGTTGCCGGCTTCAAAGTCGGCGGTGGCGCCGTACTCGATCAGGGCGATGGAACCTACCTGCCCTGTGAGGTCGAGGGGAGGCGCCGAGCTGTCGGCGGTGTCGACGCCGAAGGTGATTGTGGGCTCGGTGTTAAAGTCTTCGTCGCCCTTGTCGCCGCATGCGAAGAGGAGCGATAGTGCCAGAATATGTTGGACGCGCATTTGAACTACCTTGGAGGGGGTGCCAGAGAGCCGCATACTAGCATCCCCCCGAGCCGAAGTGCGTGCGGGGTTGGTTAAACCCTTGGAAAAGACGAGATCAGGTTGGCCGCTCTCGCCGTCGGTTGAACCTGCGCTTGGGTGATTCAGCCTTATGGCGCCGGTGCGCACCAGATGACCATTTCGCGATGTCCAGAGACGCCGACCGGCAGGATGACCTTCATTGTGACGGCGTCGTAGCTGAGCGGGGTGCTGTCGTAGTGGTTGAGCACGGTGCCTTCGATGAGCTCGTCGACGGCGACGGCGTTCCGGAGGTTCACGTATCCAGCTGCGTCGCAGATTGAGGCGCACAATCCGTTGATGGCCGGGGTGAGGATGAGGTTGGCGGCGACGATGTTGATGTCGGGTGTACTAGGGTCAATCCACTGATATCCGTTGGAGGTTCTGAGCTTTCCAGATTGGGCGTTGTCGTAAAGGTCGGTGGTGACCCCGTCGATGT
>JAACDH010000051.1 GCA_009936995.1 Rhodobacterales bacterium | reverse complement strand
TACCAGCAGGCCGACGGCTCCGCGTTGATCCCAGGGGCCCTGCGCCCGGACAGGGGGGACATCGCGGGGCTCGCTGCCCCAGCCGAATGACCGAAGCTGGCCGCTACTTCGCCTAGGGCATCCACACGACCATCGCGTCGCTGGTTGTAGCCCCGCATTCAAAGCGCAGTGTTTACGTGCTGCCTTTAGAGTGGATCGCGTTGATAAAATCCGCGTCATATTCCCACGCTCCCATCACGTCTGACCTGTGGACTTTGGCCTTTCCCGCCTTTGATCCGCTCAACCATCTGAGAGAGGGTCTACTGGCACGACTCGGCCCCGCCAACTCCAGTCAAAACCACGCTTGACGCCACCGCCGGCTCCGCTTAATCAGCCGGGGCTATGTCACCCTGAGGAGGCGTGGCCGAGTGGTTTAAGGCGGCGGTCTTGAAAACCGTTGACTCAAAAGGTCCGTGGGTTCGAATCCCTCCGCCTCCGCTGAACATCTCGAACGAGCCGCAAGGCAGGAATTGGAGTCGTGACCGAGTGGCCGAAGGTGCCGGATTGCTAATCCGGTGTAGTGCAAGCTACCGAGGGTTCGAATCCCTCCGACTCCGCCACCTTGTGGCTCGTTCAGATGTTCAACCCCATGGCTTTTCGCTACACTCGGAGCGAAACGCACCAGAAACGGCGAGTCCTTCGGGGCTCGTCGTTTTGCGTTCTTGGGTCGAACTCGTGCCTCGCATACGTCGACGAAATTCCATCGGTCCGCTACGCCCTACCCTTTTCGACCCAAGTCCAAAAAACCGCACACTCTGGGTTGGACACACCCCAACACCGCGTTAACTAGGGTGTCCGCAAACCAGGCAATGCTTGGCGAGCAAACATAAATGCACCTATAGCTCAATTGGATAGAGCGTCTGGCTACGGACCAGGAGGTTAGGAGTTCGATTCTTCTTGGGTGCACCATTAAACCCCCGACATCATTAATGTCGGGGGTTTTTTCGTCGTGGTCGAGATAACCTTGGGTATGCGCATGGCTCCGCTACTGATGATGCTGGCCTGTTCTTCGACTCCGAAGCTCACGCCCGACACCACAGCCCCTCCCACCAGCGGGGTCACCTGGACCGACGTCGCCCCCACGCTGGCGTCAGCCTGCACGCGCTGTCATAGCGATCAGGGCACCGCCAGCTTCCGGCCGTTTACCCACTACGCCGACACCGCTCCGTACGCGCCGCTCATGGCCGAGAAGGCGTCCAGACGCGCCATGCCACCCTTCGGGCCCCAGCTCTCCGACTGGTGCCCCACCGACTTCCACTGGGCGTCCGACGTCCGCCTCACCGACGGCGAAGTCGCCCTGCTTCAGGCCTGGTCCGACGACGGCGCTGCCGAGGGTCGCGGCGCCCCCGAACCCCTGAACGTGCCCACCGACGTCCCCGTCTTCACCGGCACAAATATGACGCTCACCGCAGCCGAGTGGACCACCAACCCCAACATCGCCGACCAAACCATCTGCTTCATTCTCGATCCCGGACTCACCGAAGCCGGCTGGCTCGAAGGCGTGAACGTGGTCCCAGGCAACCTGACGGTGGTCCACCACGCAGGCGTACGCATGGACTACACGGGCGAAGCCGAGGCCCTAGCCAACGACGAGGGTTGGTACGACTGCACTGGCGGCTCGGGCGTTGCTATGGAGTACCTTGGAACGTACGCCCCCGGATCGGGTCCTTCCGAGGTTCCCGAAGGCGCGGCCACGCTGATCTTTCCGAACACTAAGCTGGTCTTGTCGGTGCACTACCACAGCATCCCCAACAACCCCGTGGTCGACCAGACCTCGCTTCAGCTGCGTTGGGCCGAGGCACCCCCGGAGCGGCTAGCCTTGCTTATGCACTGGCCGAATCCACCTACGCTACCGCTGTCCGCGATCCTGCGACCCGGCGAGGACGACCCCGACGGCGAACCCAAGTTGCTCATACCCGCCGACGTCGCCCACCACACCGAGACACTCGCCGTCCAGGGGCCCGGAACGCCGGACGAGCGGTACGAAATCTACCAAATCTCTTCCCATATGCACCTGGTGGGCCAGTCGTCACGTATCTGGGCCGAGCATCCCGATGGCACGATTCAGTGTCTTGGAGACCTCCCAAACTGGGACTTTAACTACCAGCAGATCTACCGATATCAAAGCGACGCCCTGCCGGTGGTGCCGGGCGGAAGTACGTTCTGGATAGAGTGTGTCTACGACAACACCCTCGGCAACGAACCGCTGGCTCGCAGCCTCGCCGAGCGCGGCTTCACCGAACCCATTGACGTCTCGTATGGCTCCGGCAGCTTCGACGAGATGTGCATGTTCATGTTGGGCATCGTGAAGGTCCAAGACCCCTGATTCTCGGTCCGGTTACAAGGGTCGCCATGGAGGCAGGATGAGCGCAGCGCCCGTTTGGGACCACAACAGTATCTTTGAGGGCGGAATTCGCGGCGAGGCGCACAAAGCTGCGCTCCTCGGGCTCGAGGCGCTCACCAAAACCCTGGTGACCCGGGCAGACGCCCTTCCGGAGGTCTCAAAGGAACCACAAGCCTGGGTAAAGCTGGCCCTCGACTTGCACAACGCCAGCGAAGCCTTGAATCAAGTGCGGATCACCGCCAGTTGCGCCGAGTCCGCCGACGTACGCGACGTAGACGCCCGCCAAATTACCGGCCGCTGCATGGCCGCCTACGGCCAAATCTCTCGGGCATGGGTCCCGCTTCAGCACCTATTAAACCGGTCTTCAGACGCCGACTTTGCTACCCTAATGGCCCTTCCCGCGGCGGCGCCCTTGGCCGCTCAAGCCCAATGGATGCGAGACCAGCGTCGTACCAGCCTCAGCGAGCCCGAAGACCGCTTAGCCAACGACCTAGCCAACGACGGCATTCACGGCTGGGGACGCCTGTACGACCGAGTCGCCGGCAGTCTTCAGGTGCCGCTCTCCGACGGACGGGTCTTGTCCCCGTCCCGCGCCGCAAACCTGGTGGGACACGCCGATGGCACCCAGCGCACCCTGGCGCATCAGGGACTAAATCAGGCCTGGGGGACGGTCGACGAGGACTGTGCCGCGGCCCTCAGCCATATTGTTGGCACCCGCCAAGTGATCAATGACCGTCGCGGCGTCGACTGCGTACACGACTCGCTCGCCGCCAATCGCATGTCCCGCGCCACACTCGACGCCATGCTCGAGTCCGCCCGTCAGGCCGGGCCGTTGCTGGAGCGCTACCTCCACCTGAAGGCCCAATGGCTTGGGAAGCCCCAGCTCGGCTACGAAGACCTCTCGGCACCTATCGGTCAAGCCAGCACGCTGGACTGGGAACACGCGCGCAGCTTCATCCTCGAACACTTCGCTGGCTGGAACGATGACTTGACCCAGCTCGCCACTACCGCCCTCGACAACCAGTGGGTCGAAGCCGAGGACCGTGACCACAAACGCGCTGGCGGCTACTGCGCGCCGCTGTCCTCTCCGGCAGGCCACTCCCGTATTTTCATGACGTTCGGGAACACTTTTCGTTCTACTACCACCCTCGCCCACGAGCTGGGTCACGCCTACCACAACTGGTGTCTACGAGACGCTCATCCCGCACAACAGCGCGTCACCAGCACCCTCGCCGAGACCGCCTCTGTGTTCGCCGAGACCTTGGTCCGCGACGCCGCACTCAACGCGGCCACCACGGATGCGGCCAAGGTCGCCATGCTCGACGCCCGATTGTCGGCCGGCGCCAACTTCCTCATGAACCTGCCCTTTCGCTACGAGCTCGAGCGTTCCATGTACGACATGCGCCGCCGAGGCCCCCTTACGCCCGACGGGCTGCGCGAAGTCAGTCTCACCCTCCAAAAATCCGCCTATCGCGACGCACTCGGCGGCTGGTATCCAAATTTCTGGGCGAGCAAACTACACTTCTATATCTCTCACTTCGCGTTCTACAACTACCCCTACACCTTTGGGTACTTGTTCTCATCACTCGTCTACAACCACGCAAAGGCCCACGACGGCGATTTCCACGACCGGTACGTGGCCCTGCTCCAGCGCACCGGCTGGGACGCCGCAGAGCCGATCGCACGCGACATGCTCGGACTCGACCTCACCGATCCCGATGTGTGGTCCCAGGGCTGGTCCAGCCTCAGAGACGATCTCGCCGCCTTCGAGACCCTCACCCCGAGCTAGTGGCCGGCGCTGATGGCCCGCCGTGCCAGGATGCGCCAGGTCTTGGCCACCGCGCGGTTCCAAGACATTCCATTCGCGATCGAGACTTGAGCAGAACAAAAAAAAATAAAGCACATCGTTCGGCTACCGTGGTGCAACGGCACCGTCTTGTGTCAAACTAGAAGCCACAAAGGGGGACCCTTGGCGCGCAAACGTCGTAGCCTACTGCACGGCAAAAACAAAACACCGGCAAAAACTCACGGGTCGACGCCACCACCCACGCCGTCACAGAGCGAGAAACCGGTTCGAAGTACCCGTTTGCCGCCCGTGCATGTACAGAGCTTCTCACAGACGCCTTCCCCTTCCATACGCAACGAGGAAGTTCTCGACCCTTCGAGTGCCTCGCCGCCAGTGGAGCCCGCCTCCGCGCATCCCGCTGCTGACGTACCCAAGCCCGCAATCACCGAAACCCAGCCCACGGGCATCTCACCTACTGCCGCGGCCATCCTCGAGCCCAGCGACGCCCTTCAACCGCCGCACCACTTCTCGCCGCCCGGAGAGGCTGACCTTCCCGATAACGTGGCCGTTACTACCACTACGCAGGGGTTGGCCTACCTCCAAACACCCTGGGCCAATCCCACCCAACGATCAACGCCACCCAAGGCCACCCTCATCCCCGGTAGCTTCGACGAGGACTTCGGCCCCCGTCCTTCGACCTCCGAGGCGCCGCCCCTCAAACTCATCGTTGGTATCGCCATTGCCTTCGCGACCATTGTGTGCCTTGCCGGTGTGCTGTTCCTGACGTACGGCGGCGACGAGGCCGCGGTCGCGATATCCACGGCCGCATCCGGCAAGCCAAGGCCTGCGCCCATAATCATCGCCCCTCCTCCAATCGAAGTAGTGGAGCCGGAAGTCGAAGAAGAGATCGTCCAGGAGCCAAAAATCGACAAAACGCGACGCGATGCCCCCGTAGCCGTTCACGAGGAAGTAGCGCCCGAACCGGCGCCGGCGCCCGCCACGGAAAGCACCAGTCCATGGGGCATCGATGCACCACCGGTCGCTGCCCCGCCCGAGGAGGCACCACCTGCCCCTCCCAAGGATAAGAAGGGCGTGTTCAAGCGGAACAGGTAACGCGCGTGGCTACTGCTCGTTTGCGTTCACAACCACCCAGATGGCGTGAATCATACCGGGTACCCAGAAGAAGAGCGTGCCGACAATATTGATCCAGAACGGCAGCGCCAAGCCCCGTCGCATGAACACAGCGGCCGGAGGAAACAAGCCCGTGAGCAACAGCGCGATGAACGTCCTGCCACCCGCCTTGGAAGCCTTTCCGCCTTTTCCGACAGAGGAGATCACCCAGACCGCATAAATCTGGCCAGGGACGTAGAAAAACAGCGACAATAGGCAGGTGATCCAGAACTGGCTAGCCAGCCCCACCTGCATGAATGCGCCTAATGGCGGGAAGATCCATGCTGCAATGATACGTACAAAGTCTCGTCTACCTTCTTGTCCCATGGATGGCCTCGGGTTTCTCGGGGGATGATAGGACGTCCAACTGGCCGCACTCATTACACTGCTGTCGGAGATCCTCAATGCGCTTTATCGTCACGCTACTGGTTCTGGCAATGAGCACGGCGCCCGCTTTGGCAGATGACACCGAGAACGTCGACGTAGAAGACGTCCGCAGGCAGATCGAGCAGCGGGTGGCAAGAAACGCATGGTCGGGGGCAGACCGGGCCTATTTAATCCTTAAAGACCAGGGCGTACGCTTGAGCGCTCGCGACCACTTGCTCGGTGGACTCGCCGCACAGGCCCTTGGCGACATCGATTCTGCGCTGACGCGGTTTGAGTTGACCCAGAAACAGCAGGACGACGAGGAGATCCAGGACCGCATTCAAAAGATCCTTCAGGCCTACGGCCAAGCCAAGCTGAAAGTCCCCCGAGACTGGAGCGGTGGCATTCCCCTACGCGCCCTCAGCCCCATCGTCGACCCCACACGGCGCTTGGTCATCGATAACGCCAAGAGGAAGTTGACCACCGATGGAAGGTTCTCGGGATTGCTACCTCGCGGCCGTTATCAGCTAGGCGAAGTGGCGTTTGAGGTCACTGGAGACAAGCTGGCCAAGGGCAAGCTCTAGGCGCCTGTCCAAACGTTGACAAATGTGCCACCTAGAGAGAACCCGAGGTACAGCGTCGTGTTCTTTGGCCTACCAACAAGCCGAGGCCACTGAACCACGCCTCATAGAGCGTTTCCAATCCATTTGAGGTAAGAGGCACCTTGAAGGAGAACTCAATGCGCGCACTGACCTTCGACCGCACCCGCGAAACGTGGGAGGGCTCCACCGGCATGGTCATGGAGCAACTCTCCGAGCCCGTCTTGGATGAAAAGACCAACGGCTCGGACCGTTCGAAGGTCATCTTACGGGTTCTTTATAGCGGTTTCTGTGGTTCGGACCGTGGGATCTGGTCGCGGAAGTCCTTCGGAGACATGATCGACGACTCCCTCGACGAAGACGGCGGCAACAAGCGCATCTTCGGTCATGAGATGCTGGCCGAGATCGTCGCCGTGGGCAGTCGAGTCACCCCAAAGTACGGCTACAAGCCGGGCGACATTGTCAGCACTGAATCCCACATTGTGTGCGGTACTTGTTTTCAATGCCGACGCGGCGAATTTCACGTCTGCGCCCGCGACAAAATCATCGGCATCAGCGTTGACGGTTGCTTCGCCGAGTACGCAAAGCTACCCGCCAAGGCGCTGTGGCCCACAGACATCAACAAGATCCGCCCCGAGGTGGCGAGCATCCAAGAGCCCTTCGGAAACGCCGTCCACGCCTGCCAAGTCACCGACCTGCGCGGCAAGACCGTCGCCATCATGGGCACTGGAGCCATCGGCCTGTTCGCGATCTTAGTGGCCAAGGGTATGGGCGCCGCCAAGGTGATCGGCGTCGAGCCCAACCTCCATCACCGCACCTTGGCCACCCGGCTGGGCTGCGACCACGTGCTCACCCCTCGACGCGCTCCCAAACACGAGCCGCACATCCACGACCCCGACATCCGAGAGGCCATCATCGACCTCACCGAGGGCGTGGGCGCCGACGTCTCCCTCGAGATGGCGGGCTTCAACGACAGCGTCAACAACGCCATCCAATCCACCCGACGCGGCGGAAAGGTTGTGCTCTTTGGCGTGCGGAATGGTCCCGCGGTCCTCGAGGACGCCCACCGCGTCGTCATGAATGGGCTGTCGCTTCATGGGGTGGTTGGCCGGCAGTTGTTCGGCACCTGGGAGGTCACCAAGGCGTTGCTGGAGCAGTCCGACAACGGCATCCAACAGGCCATTTGGGACGTGATGTTGAACAAAGGCGAAGCAGTCTACGATACCCAGGACTGGCAGCGCGACGCCTTCGAGGATGTGCTCGGCAAGCATCCCAAGGCTATTCTTAAGTGGGCAGATCCGCAGTATTAAGGGCGAGTACCCCGCACAAGCTGCGTCGGACTACCTGCTGTGCCACCGCCCCCAACAACATACCGGACAGGCCTTGTCGTTCCCGATTTCCGACAACCACAAGGTCGTAGTCACCGCTGAGGTGCACGAGCACGCCCTCGGGATCTCCCCGACGAAGCATCACCTCGCCCCGAACGCCTACGGGTAGGGCATCACGAAACACGCCGAGCTTGTCGATGAGCGCTTGATGACCCGCCAGCCAATCTTTCTCGGCGGCCTCGGCCACGGACGACTCGCGAATGGTGGGAATCCGCTCGGCCACGGCGTAAACCAAGTCTAGGGTTCCGCCCATATGTGCGGCCCAAGCACCCGCGCGTTGGACGATGGGTTGTTGCACTGGACCATGGAGATCGACGCCAACCAGAACCTTGGTCGAGCCATCACTATTGAGGGCTCCGCGGGGAACCAGAACGGGACAATGCGACCTCAATAGCACTCGAACCGCCATTGTGCCGCGCAGCATTCGTTCAAGGGCGCTGGGTTCGCGAGGCCCCACTACCACAGCATCGTATTCGTTGCTGAGACGAATCATGACCTCTTCAGGAGCGTCCCCCACCTCGAGCCGAGCCCGACCCCGTCGATCCGGAAACACTTGATTCAGAATCGCGCTCAGACGGTTGTCGAAGTAGTCGATATCTGCCAAAGACGCGTCGGTCTTTCGGACATACAGCACGTCGAGCACTCCTCCCATCCGATGCGCGAATTCATCGCTGCGTTGGGTGAGCCAATCGTGATTGGGGAAGCTCAGGTCGACAGCGAGTAGAATTCGCATCAGTCCTCCGGGCCATTGCGACCCACCTTCTGTGAAGATTCTAGCAGGGGTAGAGTCCGTCTGCGTGGACATGGAGCCAACCGTCCATGAACAATGACGCGCGTTGGAATCTTCATCGTGGCCACTCGGCTATCGCAACCGACCCGGTCGCGGCTGCAAGAAGTCATCGATTTGCTTCGGAATCAGCAGGCAGCTCGCCGAGCTAGGTGTCTCTTAAGAAGGTTCTGAATGAGCCGTTCGATGACCGGGGGGCACCCCCGACCGCTGGGATGAAACAGAAGGAAACACAGCTGACATGAGAAATTCGAGCACTTCTTTCGGCTCTTCGGCGTCGAATGCCACTTCACCGGTGCCCCTCTCGTTGTAGATGGCGCCCAGCGAAAAGACATCGACACGACGGTCGACCAATCCCGGGTTCTGAATCTGCTCCGGGGCCCTGTGCTCGAGGGCGCCAATCAGGGCGTAGCTGACCGACAAAGTACGGGCCATCGTGGCTTTCAGAGGTCGCTTGGCCAGGCCAAAGTCACCCACCTTAGGGACCCACTTTTTATCGGTATTCCGGTGTAGGAACATGTTCTCGGGTTTGAGATCGCGGTGCACCACGCCCAATCGATGCGTCAGCCTGGCGAGATGCTGAATGGGTCTGGCAGCCAGCATACCTCGCGTGTCACCCAGACCTATACTTGGGTCGTTAGGTAGCCAACGAACACGTACAGCACGTAGCCGCTCGCCAGCAAACCGCCCTCAACGCGGCTGATAGATCCCTTGAGCACAATAGGGATCAGCAAGCAGGTGACCAGCGCAGCGATACCCAAGTCGTTCATCGCGCCGTCGCTGCCCACCTCGATGGGCATGATCACCGCAGTGATGCCGAGCACCATGGAGATGTTCAGGATGTTGGATCCCAGAGAGTTGCCGACCGCAAGGTCGACTTCGCCGCGACGGGCGCTGACCATTCCGGTGACGACTTCGGGTGCGCTGGTGCCCAAAGCCACAACGGTGAGTCCCACGAATCGTTGGGATAAGTCCAAGCTGTAGGCCAGTTGTTGGGCGCCAGACACAAATAGTTGGGCACCGCCCACCAAAATGCCAAGTCCGCCAATCAGCATCATCAGGTTCTTGGCGACTTCGGCAGCAGGCATCTTCTCAGAGTCTTCGGCAGCGGGCGCACGGCCGCGCAGCGATTCGTACAGAAGCCACACGTTGTAGCCCACGCCGCCGGCGATGAAGATCACACCGTCGATACGGGAGAGCTCGCCGTCGAGGGCCAGCAGGGGGACCAGCAGCTGAAGGCCGACCGCCACGGGAACCTCGCGGCGCATCAACATTCGATCGACCATTAACGGCGCGACCATCGCGGAAAGACCCAACACCAAGATAATGTTGGCGATATTCGAACCTATGACGTTGCCCAAAGCCATGCTTGTACTTGCATTCATGGCAGCTGTGACGCTCACCAGTAATTCTGGAGCAGACGTGCCAAACGCCACAACCGTGAGCCCCACCACAAGTGCGGGCACACGGAGCGCGAGGGCGAGCTGACCGCCACCACTCACCAGCAATTCTGCACCGGCGACGAGTAACAGCAGCCCGATCAGAAGACTGATCACGTACAAGTGGGAACCTGATTCTGAGCTTGGGGAAGCGGATTAACCCCGTCGGTACACGTCTGGCCAATGGCTTCAGGGACTTTCACGAGGACACCGTATCTTGTGGGCCTTCATCCTCCGTTAGCGACCTGTGCAACGCTTCGAATAGGACCTCTCGATCATCGCCGTTTTCGAAAACCCACATCTTGCGGGGCCCGTGATTCCCAGTTGCCGGCAGCGCAGCCACGGTGACGCCTAGTTTGGAGCACACGCCCAAACACCCGCTCTTCGCTGTCAGCACCACGCCGTTCAGCCCTTCGGCCCGCATGCGATCTTTCAGCCAGATTCTTAGAGCGGATCCGCGAACGGCGCCACAGTACGCTCTTTCACCATCAACCGGACGATCGTGGGTGCATACCAAGACCGCACCGCGCCACTTCGGATTTACTTCACGCATCGATTCCCCTTCTGACCTCGATGCCGGTATCCTGAGCCGCCGCGATCGGACACCCTAGGAGAAGCCGATGCACGTCCTCGACCAACTCACCAACCTCGCCCACAACCTGTGGTGGAGCTGGGATGCCGAAGCCACCGAACTTTGGGCCACCCTAGGCGCCGAAAAGTGGCAGGCCGGAGGTCAGTGTCCCGCTGCGCTCATTCCGCAGCTTGACGCGTCGTTCGACGCCGCCACCGAATTCCAGATCACGTCCATTCACCAACGCTTTCAGGACTACATGTCCACCGACGGTTGGTGTGCCCAGGGGGCCCCGGAAGTCCACAAGGCCGGTGTCGCCTACCTCTCAATGGAATTCGGGTTGCACGAGTCTGTGCCGCTCTACAGCGGCGGTCTGGGCGTTCTGGCGGGCGATCACCTTAGGTCGGCGAGCGATCTCGGCGTTCGCATGGCCGGCGTCAGCTTGCTCTGGTCCGAGGGGTACTTCCGCCAAGTCCTCGAAGACGGTCAACAAGCCGCCGTGTACACCGCAAACGACCCCGCCCGCATGGGTCTTCGATTGGCGCAAGATGACAACGGGCCCGTCCAATTTACAGTTCCCATCGGCGAAACCGACGTCTTGATTCAAGTCTGGCGACTCGACGTTGGTCGGGTGCCGCTGTACCTCATGGACGCAAATCTTCCCGAGAACACCCCCGAGATCCGAGATCTCACGTCTCGGCTCTACGGCGGCGACGCCAACATGCGCTGCCGCCAAGAGGCCCTGCTCGGTTTAGGCGCCATCCGACTGCTCAAGAAGCTGGCGATCTCTACCAAGGTCGTCCACCTCAACGAGGGGCACTGTGCGTTTGCCCCCCTGCAGATGGCCGCCGACGAGTTCGCCAACACCAGCGACTGGCCCACTGCCCTGCACCACGCCGCCGAACGCTGTGTGTTCACCACGCACACGCCTGTTCCCGCCGGACACGATCGCTTTGGTTGGTCAGATGTCAACGGCACCTTGGGCCGCTGGCGCCGCAGCCTCGGGCTCCCCGACGGCGCGTTCATGAACCTCGGACGGGTCACACCGAGCGACCTCTCCGAACCCTTGTGCATGACGGTCTTGGCCCTGCGGTTGTCGGCCGCAGCCAACGGTGTCGCCGCGCTGCACGGAACGATCAGCCGCGACATGTGGAAAGACCTCTGGCCCGGCACGCCCGTCGACGACGTACCCATCGGACACGTAACCAACGGTGTACACCCTACTTTCTGGCTCTCTCATCCCACCCGCGCTCTCTTCGACCAACAGCTGCATGGCTGGCGAGACCAGGTCTGGGATCCAACCCTGTGGAAGGGCGTCGACGCCATCTCCGATCAAGCCATCGCCGACTGCCGTCGCGAAAATCGCCAAGCACTCATCGACCTCGTCCAGCGCCGGTGCGGCGTCGCCCTCGACCCCAACCGCCTCACCCTCGGTTTCGCCCGTCGATTCGCTCCCTACAAGCGCGGTCACCTGATCTTCCGAGATCCCGCGCGCCTTCGGGCCATTCTAGAACAAGGCGCTCAACTGGTCTTTGCCGGGAAAGCCCATCCTCGGGATCGAGCCGGCCAGGCCATCCTCGCCGAGGTCTACGCGTGGTCCAAGCACAACGACTTTGCAGGTCGACTGGTGTTCATCCCCGACTACGACATCGAGGTCGGCCGCGCGATCACCGCTGGCTCGGACGGCTGGCTGAACAACCCACGCCGCCCCCGCGAAGCCTCGGGCACCAGTGGCCAAAAGGTGGTGTACAACGGAGGCCTCAACCTTTCAGTCCTCGATGGCTGGTGGGACGAGGGCTATAATGGTCACAACGGTTGGGCGATTGGCGAGGGCCGCGAATGGGAGGATATCGAGGCAGGAGATGCAGCGGACCACGAGTCCCTGATGTCGTGCCTAGAGCAGCAAGTCATGCCCTTATGGCAAGACGCCCCAAATTGGTGGACGTACGTTCGCCAAAGCTGGAAATCCTGTGCCCCCGCATTCTCAAGCCACAGAATGGTCCGAGACTATGTTTTGGAGCGCTACTCGCCGCGCTGCTAGTTTCTCCTAGGGCACAAGCACAAGCGTTCCTTCCCCCACAGATCGACCAGTGCGACACCCCGCGGTACCCACCCGGCCTAGACGTCGGCGCCCAGCGGGTCACGGCCCTGCTCCGCATCGACGCAACAGGCCAGGTCCAAGCGGTCAACGATCTACAAGGAGACGAGCGATTCGTGGCCTTGGTCAAAGAATCTGCGAAGGGATGCCTGTTCATCCCCGCCACGCTCGATGGCATGGGCACGCCGGTCGATCTACCGTTCGCCTGGGATTTCTCCATCCCCTCGGTGAATCTACGGGTGTCGGTTCGGTCGCGCTCCGAATCAAGTCCCACCGGCGTTCAGTTGACCGTCGACGGTGAACCCCAGCCCCTAGATAACGACGGGACTTTCGCGGTTCGGAACGCACTTCCGGGCACCTACGAATTCCAGGCGAGCGCCGAGGGGTGGTGGATTCAGGGCACCACCGTTGAGCTTCTCGCCAACCAAGCCATCGAGCTCGACCTCTGGGCAGTACCGCTGCCCTCCCCCGGGAACGAACTGGTCGCTACTTACGAGGCGACGGATCCGGGACCCTCTCGGCGCACCATCGACCAAGAGACGATGAGGGCCATACCTGGTAGCCTGGGCGATCCTCTGCGCGCCCTGCAGAGCCAGCCTGGCTTCGGTCGGACGCCTTTCGATGCCGGTTGGCTGCTGGTTCGCGGCGGTGACTTCGACGACACCGGTCTGTACCTCGATGGCGTACGTATTCCTCTGCTCTTCCACATGGGAGGTTTCACCAGTGTTCTCCACCCCGAGATCACCGAGGAAATTCAGTTCTGGTCGGGAGCGCCTCCGGCGATGTACAGCGCCACCAGCGGCGCCGTGAACGTCGTGCCGATCACCGCCGGTGAAGAGAAGCGCGTCGTAGCCGGCGTAAATATTGCCTACGCCCACGCCTTTGCCGACATTCCTACGTCGTTCGGAGGCATCGCTATCGCCGCCCGCCGTTCGTACCTAGACGGTGTGGTGGCCCTGGCACTGGGCGCCGAAGCCGCCGCCATCGCCCCACGCTTCTGGGACGGCCAAATTCACGCCAACATCGGCGACAGCTCCGTCACGCTGCTCACCCTGTCCGACGCGTTCGACGCCCCCTCTATCGACGGCGGCCTGCTCACTGTGTCGCAGCTCGGAACGCAAATCCAAGCCAGGGTACCCGTCCACTCGGACGGCGGCGACTTCGTGATCAGCCCGTGGGTCGCCACCCGCA
Organism: Rhodobacterales bacterium; assembly: GCA_009936995.1. GTDB lineage: Bacteria > Myxococcota_A > UBA796 > UBA796 > JAACDH01. The sequence goes on along the minus strand of JAACDH010000051.1, from coordinate 8,551 downwards.
ACCGGTCCCTCACCGGCGATGTCGCCGAAGAACAGGGCCTCCAAGAATTCTATCCCGGGATACGTCTGGCATGGATTAGCGACCGACAGGCCCCCCTTCGCTGGGATGCAGGCCTCGAAACCGAATACCACATCTGGAACCTCAACTTCGGCCCACGCGTCTTCTCAAGCCCCGGCTGGCGAGCCGACCCATGGCTCACGGCATCTACCGGGCGAAGCGTCATCATCGAGAGCGGCCTCCGACTAGATACGTTGATGATCCGCGACCACCTGCCACGCACCGGTTTGTCTCCGCGTACCTCGCTTCGCTGGCTGGTCAACAGTGACCTCTCGCTGCACACCGAGTGGGGGCGATTCCACGGCGCTCCCATCGCAACACTGCTCATCGGTGTGCCCGAGGGCATCTACCTACCCCTTGAACGATCCGACCTGCTGTCGGCCGGGTTTCGTGCCCGGGTACGCAACTGGACCATCGAAGGCGACCTCTACGAGCGTCAACTCAACCACTTGACCGCCCTTGAAGTCGACGGCACAGTTGGCCAGCAAAAGGGCCGTACCCGCGGCATCGAGACCCAAGTCGCCTGGCAGCCTACCGAGATCCCGGCGATGGTCAGCGTGCTCTACCAGCTCACGCAGTCCCTCCGACGCGAGAACGCCGACAGTGACGTCCTTCAGGACTACACCAGCCAGCCCCATCGGCTGCAACTGCTCGGCGTCACCCACCTTCCGGCGAACTGGACGCTATCCGGAAGGTTCCGCTTTGGCTCCGGCTTCCCGAGAATTGTCGACGCAACCGGGATCGCCCAGCCCCAAGAGGCCTACGACCTACTTCGCCAAGAGGTGCGACCGGTCTCCGCATCGCTCTCCGACGCCCGACTCGCTCCATTCCACGCGCTCGATCTAAAGGCCTCCCGCGCCATTCCCCTTCGGAAATGGTCTTTAGACGTCTATCTCGACGTTCAGAACGTCTACAACCGGCGCATCGCCGAACCCTTGATCCCCGGCTTCGGCGAGAGTATTCCGTCGTACGGATTCGGCCTGCCCGTGCTGCCAATCTTCGGCGTAGAGGCGGTTGCTCCACGGCGAGACTGACACCCCGCTCACCCAAGTTCGGAAGGCGACTGCTCCGCGCGCCAAGCGCGAGATTGCGCCACATCATCTCGGTAGCTCTGGATTCGGGCGGCGCGCATATCGTCGTCCCAGTTCAGCAACAGCCCCATGCGCCCGGCGACGCGCTCGACCGCCCCTAAGGCCTGATCGACATCGCGGTAGTACAGCTGTGTCCGGCGGATCATGAAGTCGCTAACGGTGTGCGCCATCTCGTCGAGGACCGCGTGGTCTACCTGCGCCATGATCTCTGGTCGGCCCGGGATGATGGGCTCGGCGAGTGAAGCGTCGTTGACGACTCGAGCCGCGACATCTAACCCCAACGTGCCGTAGGAGTCGCCCAAGTGCCGTGCGGTGGCGGCGTCGAGCGCGCCGTTCGAGGCCTCGATGATTCGATTGGCGACCTTGTCGTGGTCGTCGTCTTCGGGCCAGCCGACGGCACCGGGAAGCGGCTCGCGATCGGTGTGGGCCGCGGTGAGATCGGCGGGAAGTCGATTGCGCAGGCGGAGCATCTTCACAACCGTGTCGACCACCTCGGCAGACATGCGACGGTAGGTCGTAAGCTTTCCGCCGGCGATTGTGATCAGGCCATCTTGCCCGACCACGATCTGGTGCTCGCGACTGACCGCCGATTCGTCGACGTCAGACCCCTCGTTAAGCGGCGCCATCAGTGGACGCAGGCCCGCCCAAGTGCAGATGACATCGTCCCGGGAGATGAGCCGACCGGGGAAATATGCGTTCGACGCCCCGACCAAGTAGTCAACGTCCTCGAGGGTGGCTGCCACATCACCAGGGTCGCCATCGTAGTCGGTATCGGTGGTTCCAATATACGTTCGGTCGCCCCAAGGAAGCGCGAACAACACCCGCCCATCCTCCGGGTGATTACAGACTACCGCATGGCGCACGGGAAGTTTACTGTACTCAACCACGATGTGAACGCCCTTGGTGGGACGCAACAACGGTCCAGATTCCAGGCGTTTGCTTAAACTGACGGTGCGATCAGTCCAGGGGCCGGTGGCGTTTACCACCACGGCGGACGTTACCTGCTTGATGGTCCCGGTGTCTCGGTCCTCGACCATCGCCCCGGTGATCCGACCTCCTTCGTCTTTCACGAACGACACGGCCTTGGCGTAGGTCGCCAGTGTCGCCCCATGATTCGCAGCATCCATCGCAGACTCTAAGGTGAGGCGAGCGTCGTTGGTGGAGCAGTCATAATAGAGAGGCGCGCCCTGAAGCCCTGCCTGAAGCAGGTCGGGCTCTTGCTCGGCGATTTCCGATGGCCGTAGTCGCACATGGCGCTTGGGAGACCGAAACAGCGACAGCCCGTCGTACAGCCACATTCCAGCCTCGATCAACCACAGGCCGTGCTTGGCGCTCTCGTATACGGGAAACAGAAACGCCAACGGATTGACCAGGTGCGGCGCGATGTCGAGAAGAATGCGACGCTCGCTGACAGACTCAAAAACGAGCGAAAACTCGTAGTGCTCAAGGTACCGCAACCCGCCGTGCACCAACTTCGAGGAACGAGAGGACGTTCCGTAGGCAAAGTCGTCCATGTCGACGAGCGCCACCGAGAGCCCTCGCAATGCCGCATCTCGTGCGATGCCAGCGCCGTTAATGCCGCCTCCGATGATTAATACATCAACGTCGGTTCCAAGCTGCTCCCACATTTCATTGCGTTGCTTCACGATACGTCTCCTTGCATTACGCGCGAGCCCCACGGCGGCGTGATTCCATTGCGAATGTCTTTGAAATGGGTGCGTCCGATGGCCGCCTGCCCCGTCTCCACGCAGTGTTCATACGCCGCAACTTCCGTGGCCGACCGATCCGCAGGATCTGCGCCAACCGAGGCGAGAACACCGGACTTAAACGCCGCCATCGCGGTCGGAGAGTTCTTTGCCGCGCGACGAGCCAGGGAACGGGCTCGCTCCATCGCCTGCTCTGTCGTCGACATCGACTCCTGAATCAGCCCGATACGCTGGGCCTCTTCGGGGAGGATTCGCTCGCCGGTCATGCCCAAACGAAGCGTCTGCGCCACGCCGATGTGGGCCCAAAGCTCGGCGGTTCCCCCTGCTCCAGGGAGAATACCCAGCCCGGTCTCCGGCAGCCCAAAGACCGCACCTTCTGCGGCAATTCGGTAGTCACTAACCAGCATATACTCGGTGCCCCAGCCCAAAGCGACGCCGCTCACGACGGCGATGTGGAACACGGGTACCGTACGGAGGCCCTTGAGCACTCGCCGTTGCCAACGAACATGCTCGACCACCCGCTCTTTAGGCCAGTCACCGCGCTCGGTGACGTTTGCGCCAGCGACGAAGATCGGGGTCCCTCGACTAGAGCGCCGCTGGGACCAGGTGATCAACGCCACAGCCTCGTTATCGGCGATGAGGTCGGCGGTGAGTCGTTCAAACTCGGTGAGCTGGGCAAACCCCATCTCGTTGGCCTTCCCGTGATCGAATTCGAGCACGATGATCCGGCCCTCGTCTTCGGCGGTGACGTGTAGCGTCTTGTAGGAAGACAGATCCATGGGTTCCTCCAGAGCGGATATCCGCCATAGAGACCTATTCGGCGGTGGCGCAATCTGCACTGCACGTCAGGGTTGCAGCGCGCAGCGCCTACTTACCACCGCCGTCCCACGCATTACTGACCACGTCGAAAGAAAATTCACAACTGCGCTTATTGGCTTCGATGGTGAACGACTTGCCGCGTATTTTCTTGCCGCCAGCCGGCGTAATGATGGTGCTGTACCGACCCTCGCCCAGCGGCCCGAGGTCGAAATCAGCCTTCCCATCCCATTCGGCGACAAAACCATCGCCACCCTTGATGGTAATCGCGCCGCCAGCGCTGTCGCTGTATTTGACCACCGTTACAGCCTCGGAGATGCCCTCACGACCGTCTTCGCTGACGATTCGACCACCGACAGCAGGCTCCTCGGGCTGGGCGCTGGGTATGGGGGCGGAAGCGGAGGGCTCTACGGCGTCGACGACATCGGCTGGGACCTCCTCTGCGGCGCTGTTGTAGAAGAACAGGCCTGCACCCGCAGCGACCACGAAGACCACGCCACCCAATAATATTAGTGCTCCGACGGCCATAAATATCTTCCCGGAGCCACCGTTTGACGACACCATAGGGGCCGATACATCCCGCCCGACACCCAGGGGACCCGATGGCCCATCCGCGCCGTGGGGCCCCGCTTGGCTGGCACCCATAGGCGCCGGGGTCGCACCAAAGCCCATGGGAACGGACGGCTGGTTCGCAAAGCTAGCGGGCGGATTACCCGCGCTATCCATGGGGAAACTACGGCTGGCATCTTCGTCGACGATCGTGCCAGCGAGGGGGTCGCCTGTGTCGAGCTCGGGAAGATGCTGCTTGGCATCAGCGACCAACGTACGACAAAACTTACGTAGACCGGTACCGTCGGACTCTTGAGCTAGAAGCTCCATAATCTCGACCAACTGAGCGGCGGTGGGCCGATCTTCTGGATCGTAGGAGAGCATAAGCCCCAGCGTCTCGCGGATTTGATCGCACCACTCGGGGGCACCATCGAGGGAAAGCGCTGCGATTAGCTCTGTGCGTTTGGTGGCGAATTTGTTCGGGCGCGGCGGAATCCGACCATACGACTCTTGAGCCAACAGCTCGTACAGCGTGACGCCGAGTGAGAAGATGTCTGCGGCGGGGGTGTCTTCTTCGCCCAGCATGCGCTCGGGGGCCATGTAGCCTTGAGAGCCAAAAGCCAGGGCCTGGGTCTTCGCTTCACGCTCGGCGAAGTTGGCCCGTGCGGTGCCAAAGTCGAGCACCTTAATGCCGCCTGAAATCGTGATGAAGATGTTTGAAGGCTTGATGTCGCGGTGGATGACCTGAAGCGGGCTTCCGCCCTGAAGCGGCGTGCCGTTGTAGGCCGCGTCTAGCGCCGAGGCACAAGCGAGCATGATCTCGAACAACGAAGCGCGTGGGAAGATCTGGCCACGCTCTTTGAGGTACGAGCCCATCCATTTCAGGTCGACGCCTTCGAGGTACTCCATGACGATGGCGCATTTCCCATCAATCGCGGTGAGGTCTTCGACCTTGACGATGTGTTGATGACGGATCAACCCAAGCAATCGGGCTTCGTCGCGGGTACGCATGACCACTTCGTCGTGGCTAGACCACTTCGCGTGAAGCAGCTTGACCGCAACAATGCGTGAGAAACCGTCCGTGGAGATTTGTTCAGCCAGGTAGACCTTGCCGAATCCACCTTCTGCGATCTCTTTGATGATGCGAAAACGCCTACGTCCGACGGCCACCGGTAGTACTCCCCTCAGTCGTGCGGGACTATACCCCAGTTGCGGTTGGAAGATGTCCCACGCTGTCTACCCGCAGATCCCCTCGCGGGTATTTGCGATTTCGGTGAGGTAGTGCATCAGCGAGAAATATTGGATGGCCTTCATCTCGACCGCCGGAAAAGTTTTCTTCAACGGCGTCCAACCCCAAGTCCCGATTATACCTGTAGACCATGGTGAATGACCGTTTAGCGCATCCTCCTCTTTGGACTGGAGCATGGCGGCAATTCCCATGACGGTCGCTTCAGTTTTCCGACCCTCGGTGAGCTCCATCTTGTTGTAGACCGCATTGATAGAAGATGCTGCAAACCAAGATTGGGCCTCGAACATTTTCAGGCGTTCGTGATCGATCACGTCGCGGCGTTCGTTCTCTTCAAGCACCAAATACTCGAGCGCAGCGTACGGTTGCGGAAGACCGGTGCCGGGGCAACAAACCCTTCCCATGTCGTCGGCCTGATCGACGAGTAGCTGCGCAAAGAGGGCCTGTTTTCGCGCAAACCGATCGACATACTTGGCCGTCGCATCGGCGACCTCGTCCTTCATACCCATTTCTTTGAAGTTATTCCTTCGCGAGCTGGGGGTATAGGACAGGTGGCGCAAGACCTCTTCGATGCGTTCTACTTCGGGGCCCGCCTTGGCTTCCGGCAGGTCCTCCATCAAGGTCAACGTGCCATTCACCAACACGGCGGTGAGCAGCATGATCGCCACAATCCACGGTCGCCAGTTGTTCATCCGCCCCCCTTGTTGCGCAGCACTTCGGCCTTAGACGGAATCTTGAACTGACGGCAGTATCCGTCCGCCCGCGTATAGACGTTCCACGGCTTGAACGCTGTGTCCTCGCCATAGTTCTGCGCGTAGTAACAAACAGCGATGAGGTGCTGGGCCACGATGGGGTACACATAATGCTGTGTTTGGCCCATCAGAACAGACCCGCACCTGCCCGAGTCTAGGTGGCTGCCGCAACGGATGCTCGACCCGTAGAAGTTCGATCCCTGTTTGGCACCCGCCGACTTCACAAAGGCCGCATAGGCGGGGAGCACATTGGTGCTCTTTTTGACGCCAAAACGACTGTCATCGTAGCCCGTGTTGTGGGAGGCTATGGTCAGCTGCACGAGTGCACCAGACTGCCGAAGCGTGGGATCATTATAGGCCTCGCCCAACGTGTAGATCGCGGCTGCGGTGCTCTTGGCGAGGTCCGTGCGGTCATCGACATCACAGCTGGTGATCCGACACACCCCCTCATCCATATACTCGGCATTCTTCATAGCGTTACGCGGCGGCGTTAGTAGCTGTGGGCTCCACTTGACCTCAGTGCCCTTGAATCGACAATCACGAACCTTGAACGGAATTTTGCCCATGCGTTCGACGCGAAGCGCTACCTCGGGCATGAACTGCCAGTAGCCGTCGGCGCAGACCTCGCTAGGGTAGGAGGGTTTGTAGCGGCTTTCTTGATATGGGATCGCCGCAAAAACCTCGGGCAGACCGGCAGCCCGTAGCTGCGTAACCACCGAGCCGTATTCGCGGCGAATGGCATCGAGCCGACGGAACACGTTCCACGCCTTCACGTGCTGCTCGACGGAGGCCGTGGTGTATTGAAGGAAGACTTGGTCCCAGTTCTCGGCTTTGTCTAGGCCCACTCCCTTTGCTCCGGCGGCGACCGAGTTCGGCGCCATCACGAATTCGTAGAATGGCCGGTGCAATCCCTCAAGAAGCTCGGTCGAGGGAGGCGAGGTGGACAAATCGACCGAGTCGTACAGATCGTAACCAGGTTCTTGGGGACCCAAATCAGCGACGTCGCGATCCAGCAACAGAATGGAGCCCACAAGGAGCACCGCCACCGCGGTAGCAGAGGACATAAAGAACGTGCAGCCCAGAAACCAAAACGGTGCGTTACTGGCCTGAACGTTGCCCACTCGGCGTGCATCGTAGGACGTAGGCGGGGCACCAGGCGCCGCCCTTTGTCCGGGCACATCGGCCGCCTCGGACGCCAACGAACCCGTCTCCCAAACACCCAGGCGCTTGCACTCGACGAACTCGAGGGTGGCTCCGCGCCCAACCGGACCGAGGTGCAGCGCGCAGCCCTTGGACAGGTACTCTGCGCCGCGAATGGGATCGATGTCCTTCCAGTTCACATGGGCGTGCGGGGCCATGCGTATCTGGTTGTTGCCCACGGGCGCCACCGAAATGGTGCCACCGTCGTATGCCGTGATCACGCACTGCCGCGCGTCGACGCCTCGGTAGCCCGTCAGCTTGAATCCCCCTGGACCCGGGTTGGCTCCCAAACGAACGACCGGCCCACGATACGTCTGATCACCAATGACGGCCTGAGGTCCGTTGATGGCTTTCAGGACAACGTCCCAGCGTTCCTGCTGGCTCATTGAGAGACCTCGAGCACGCCCTCTCCAGCATCGGCGAGGATCTCGTCCGGGTGCAGTAAGCGCCCCGCACAAGCGAGCTTCCAATCTCCCGCGGGCAACTTCAACCATTCCTGAAGATGGCCCAGCAACCATCCCACAGGAATGGCCGATCCCATCGGCGCACGGAAACGAGTCAACGTCTCTCCGAACTTGACGTGCAGTTCGCGCATGTCGCTGTCGTTGTCGACCCAAGTGAGCGTCAGCGGCCGCTCGGGATCGAGCACATGTCCGACCTCGGACCCCGGCCACGCCTTGCCAGATTGGGTGATTCTGGCCCACCCCTCGAGGCGTCCGGTCAAATCGGTACGGATGAGCCCCAACCGGCCCATTGCATCCAGACAGGCGACGGCCAAAGGCGCTTCTAGGTCGATGTCGAGATCGATACACCGATCGTCGGGGCCACTGACCGAGAACGACACGGTGTCGGGCGTCGATACGCTCGAAGACGTGGATTCCGAAGCAAGCTTCACGGGAACGGGCTCGACCACGGGCTTCTTTTGCTCGTCCGGTTCGGGTACCGTGGCTGTGACGCTCACGACTGGAGCCGACGCAGGGGTGGTAGACCCTCCGCCACCACGCAGGCGCTCCAACAACGCCGCCGCAGCCGACCGTGCCGAAGCTGCGACAACCGCCGGTGGCTCGGGCTCGGGCTCGGGCTCGGGCTCGGGCTCGGGCTCGGGCTCGGGCTCGGGCTCGGGCTCGGGCTCGG
>JAACDH010000050.1 GCA_009936995.1 Rhodobacterales bacterium | reverse complement strand
TGGCAGGAATCAAGCCGTAGCGTACGCAGTTCTTACATGGGTGGGCACTGGTCTAATGGTAGGAGCCGCTGATATGTTAACCGGAGGGTCGGGTGGTGGTGCCGGCGCCAGCGCATACTTTGGTTGTGGAGTTGCCATGGTGATCGGTGGGAATGGCGGTGCACTCGTGGGGACCTTTGTGACTGCAGTCATATACGTGGGGTTCGGTCTTAGGGACGGTGAGCCGGTTTGATGCCAACGCGAAACACCGTGATCTACCAATGCATGCCTATCTAGCCAGATGCACACCTCAACGACCATTAAACGCCTGAATGCCTCTGCATACCGGCCAACACCAACGAAGCGCTGACCGCGTTGAAATCGGAAACACACATGACAGAGTCTCGAATCAATACCGTACCGAAGTTTAGCCGTTGGGGGCGACGCCCTTTGGTGACAACAGATGCAGATGGGGTCCATTTGACAGCCGGTGATTCGGTCTTCAGTCGCGTCAGAAACTTAGCACCACTAATTGTGCTGGCACCCGTCATTGAAGCCATAGCGGACGGTCGGATTCATCCGGGTTTCACTGGCGCACTATTCGTGATTTACTTTGTTGGGCTGTTCGTCTGGGAACGGAACGTCTCGGATTCTCTAACGCTTCTGTCCGACGAGATTGTGGTGGAACACCATCGATTTCATAGGGTGTCGAGGGAGGTGTTGCGCTTTGACACGGTGGTGCGCGTCGAGGTGGGCGCTAGCTTATTACTTGGATACCCGTTGCGGTTCGTTCGGACGAATGGAACGACAGGAAGTGCCCTAGTCCTAGGGGTGCGACGAGACCATGAAGCGATTGCAGGCTGGGTCAACAATGTGTTGCAGAAGAGTTAGGGTCGTGGTCCGTCAATACTCGATCCGCGGCGTTCGCCCGTCCCCTCAACCTCCGTCGAGTTCTTCCAGGTTGGCGAGGCTGAGATCGAATTGTCCGGAGAAGATTCGTAAACGCTGGGTGGTGACTGCCGTGTCCAGGTCGTCAGGAGAGTTGGGTATGTTTGAACTCCTCGGTTGCCTTGTCGACGACGCCGAGCGAAGAGAGCCAAACGCGGCGCTTGATTTCAAGTTGCGGAAGGAGTCCCTTGGACTCTAACTGGACTTCGGTGAGCATGCGTCCTCGTCACCTACACTCGTGGTGTTTCGAGTTGGCGCTGTCATGTTTGGAACCGATCAGCAGAAAAGGCGGCGCAGGCTTCTTCGAGGGTGGAGAATACCTGTGCGTTGGAGCCGCGGAGGCTCGCGAGGATAAAGCGGGTGGCGACGCGCACGAGTGTGTTGTTCTCGAAGACGAGGGCGATTCGTATGAAGCCGATGTTGTGGATGTTCTCCTTGATGCGGAACCGTGCGGCAGCGTTCGGTACTCCGGCCTCGGCCAGACTGGCGATGAGGGAGGGTGCCGGGTAGTCTCCGATAAGTACTGAAGCATACTCGAATAGTTGATCGATGGCTGATGGCGTGGAGTCCGGGACTCCGTGGAGCACGACCACGCCCGGCGCTACGAGATAGACTCGAGCGTGAACCTCTTCGATTTTGAGTGGCGTGTCTTGATTCATGAAACGATGGGTTGAGTACGATGCTTAGCAGCGACTCTATCCTGAGCGACCATTTCACAAAACAAGTTTTGATTTTTTTCGGGTGTGGGAGACGCGCTGATGCTTCTTATGCTCCAAGCGATAGGGCTCCTGTGCTAGCGTCCGTCGGTCGGAGCATCTATGGCCCTGTCCTACATCGAAGCGTGCGCCATTCTTGAGGTCTCTCCTGGGGGGTCAGACACTGAGATTCGCGACGCCTACCGCTTACTCGTCAAGGTCTGGCACCCCGACCGCTTCGCCAACGATGATGCTCTTCGGGAACGGGCCAATGCCAAGATGGCGCGGATCAACAAAGCGCACGCCATCGTCAAGGAAGGCCCCTCGGGGGCGCCCTTTATGGGCGCACACTCGGACCCGGATGTGTACACGAGCGCGGAGGAGCCGGCGTGGACGTGGGCGTCGGAGCCCGAGCCGGATGTCCCTCCGGGTGGCTTTTACTCCAGGCATCTCTCGGCAGAGGATGTAGATGGTCAGGATGTTGGAGGAACCCTTGGCATCCTCGCACTCCACTACGGCATGGGTGTTGTCGCATTCGGCGGGGTCATGGTGTCCGAGGGAGCGATGAGCTGGCAGGAGAGAAACCAGATCCTGCGGATGACTGGTCTTCGGGCGAAGCTTTCTTTCCCCTTGTGTTCCTCATCGCAGGTGTGGTGCCGGCGGTCTTGGTCTGGGGCCTGACGCCTCGACTGGTCAATGGTCTGGGGCGTGCCGTGTCGTCGTCCTTCGACACCCGAATCGGTCAGGCCGTCCTCCTCGAGCTGGTCGGCATCATCGCTGTTGCGGACCTCAGTCACGTGCTTGCCCGGCTCACCTCGGGCAACTGGTATGGACCGACCGAGGGGTTCTGGTACCTCATCGATCTGGTCATCTGGCTCTGGGGCTGGGGCATGGTTGGCGTTGCCTTCTTCGACGTTCGGCAGATGATCCTGCGAGGTGTCGAGTACGTTGCGTGGAAGGCCATCGTCGTGGGCTTGGGCTCCCTCACGGGAGTGTTTGTTGCGTACTCACTCGTCTCCGGCGTGCTCCTCGCGGTGCTCTCAGAGGTGTTCTAAGCAGGCCTACAGCCACTCCCCCGCCGCATAGACGTCGCTGCCCTCTTCGAACAGGACCACCCCGTCCGCCCCCACCACAAAGCCTTCCACATGCTCCTGTTGGACGGGGGGTTCGTCGCCGATGGCGATTCGGTACGTTGGGTGCGGGTGCCCCCACCGACCACCGAGGAGGTCCAACAACTCGTCACCCACATCGCACGCACAGTCGAGCGCTGGCTAGACACCCAGGGCTACGGAGCTGACGAACCCTGCCAAGAGGACGTCGACGACGACGCCAACGGCGTCCTCCTCTCGGCCTCTCTCGACGTGCTCAACAGCCTGGAGCGCTCCGCGAACCGCAAGGCGCGAGGGCCACCATTGCCCAAACTCGCGTCCACGTGAGCTGCCGAGCTACCGCTGCGTTGGTGGTGTCTTCGGGACCGTTGCTCGCGCTGAGCAGCTCGACTTTCTGGCCTGAATTCAACCTTAGTCGCCGGAAATGTCAGTGGCTATAGCGGTTTGGAGGCCCAGCGTGATCGTTGCGAGGATCAGTCCGCAGCCGCCGATCCAGGATTGTGTGTGCCAAGTCCTCATGGAATCTCCCTCGGGATGACGCGTGGCCCGCTCGAGCCTTCGATCCCGTCGAAAAGACCGCTGAAGTGCGGTCTTTGCTTCTGAAGTTAGGTGCCGTGCTGGCGGTCAACCACCTTCAAAAAGGGCACGAAAACCCTTCACCGCACGCTGTGTGTTCGCGAGGCCGTCCTGAGCCGCCATGGGCCAGGCGTCAATTGCCCTCGACTTTTCGGCTGAACCAGCCGATTGTCTTGACATGTCCAACGATGATCACCCAGCACCCGCCTCCGCGTGGCTCAGCCCCCTGCACCGGGTCCCGCATCCCGATCCCGATCGATGGTGGCACCACAGTCGGCCACTAAGCGCGCTGGCGCTTGGTCGGGCCTTCGTCTTTGTCGGAGATGGCTTGGGCAACATCACCTCGTGGCACAAATCCACGGGTGAGGATGCGGGAACGTGGTCGGCGCACACCGCCCGGATCTCGGTGCTCGGGGTTGCCGATGACCTGCTTTTTTCGGGCTCCGACGATGGGACGTCGGCGATCTGGGACCGCACGAGCCGCAGCTTGCTCGCGTTTTACCGAGACCACCCCTCTGGGATTCGCGATCTGCTGTGGGATGGAGAGTTCTTCCTCACCCTCGGACGGGACGGTCGGGTCGTCGTTCGGACGATTGGGGGGGGGCCCGAGGGGCTCGATGTACCTCCCGTCTCGGCCTTTGCGACGGATCAGGGCCGTCTGGCGGTTGCCACGAAGGGGGAGGTCCTGGTCCTCAGCGATGGCGCGCCTCGGGTGTTGGCCTGCGAAGAGGACATCTCCAGCATGGTTCTAGACGGGGAGACGGTCTTTGCCGCCAGCGCCACTGCACTGCACCGCTGGTGTTCCCAGGGGCGTCATCAGACGGTGGCTATCCCCGACATCGTCGACCTCTCACGCGACCGAGAAACACTTGTCATTGCTCGATCCCATCACCTTGAGGTGGTGAGCGCCAGCACCCTTCAACACCAGCGCTACTACCACGGTCACGAGCGCCCCATCGCCTCTGTCGCTGTGGATGGCAGCGGGATCTGGTCCGCTTCGGAGGATCGCCGGGTTCGGCGCTGGACGCTTCAGGAGAGCCAGACCCATCGTCCCATGCGTCACCGGGGCCCGATCCGGGCGGTGTGCGCCGATGGGCAGGTCGCTGTTGCCGGGGGCCGGGACAGCGGGGTCTATTCGTGGTCCATAGAGCGGGGAACTCTCCTGGACCACCAGCAGTTCAGCACCGCATCCGTCGAGGCGTTGGCGCTCTGTAGAGACACCCTGGTCGCAGGCTATAGCGATGGGACGCTCGGCATGTGGAGCCGACAACCGGCGACGGAGGGTGTCGTGGTCCAGTGCCCATCTCCGGTGACGTCCATTGTCTTTGCCGGTGAAGAGGCGGTGGTGGGGGCGCATGACGGCGTTGTGCGAATCTATGGAACCGACGGGCGCTGCCGTTCCAGCTGGCGAGCCCACGATGACCGGGTGCGGTATCTCGCGGTCCACGCGGACGGAACGCTCGCCGTTGCGAGCTATGACGGCACCGTGAGTCTTTGGCGAGAGGGGAACTGTATCGGGAGGCTCGCGGATCATGCGGCGGCTGTGACCCGCGTCGCGTTCCGCATCGACGGCGGCCTGGCCACCGGCTCCATGGACGAGACGGTGCGGGTCTACGGGCCAGAGGGTTCGCTCGAGCATCGACTTCCGGGTCACCAGGGCGGGGTCACGGGTCTATGTTGGACCCCTTCCGGTCTGATCACGGCGGAGAAAGCTGGACGGATCCGGCGGTGGTCGCAGGGAGCCTTGATGGGATGCCACCAGAACCCCGATACGGTGTCCTGTATCACCCGGAACAGAGACCACATTGTTGTCGGAGGGGGTTCGGGAAACCTCTGGATCCTGGCTGAGGTCCCCACCGTCTCCACATGAGCTTCCGAGGGCTACGAGGGCCTCCTCCCGTGTCGGGCGGGGTCAGGTCTTCACGAAGGTCACCTGGAGTGTCTTCTCTCCGACCACGCTGAACATCGGCCAGAGCCCATTGACAGCGTTTCCGACAAACCGCTTGCTGTCCAGATGCTCGATTCCGCTGGCTGCGGTCATCAGGGTGTGGGCCTGGACTTCCTGGACGAGGTCCACGCCGCTGAAGTCGAAGGTGGCGGTCTCACTCTCGCATCGGAAGGCCCCGGTGAGGTTCAGGGCGGTCGCCCCCTCGGCGGTGTCGGAGAACAGGATGCGCCAGGGCGCTAGCCCAACACTCGGATTTACCCACCCGAAACGGATCCGAGAGAACGGCTGTACAAGACGCCCGCGAAGGGAACATCCCGATGGCACGCATGGGCGATTCCGGACCGGCCGAGATCTGCTCTGGCGAGTGTTTGAGATTGATGGACTCGCGTCCGCCTGAGCCGCCGAGCTACGGCTGGGTTGGTGCACAGAACCGCGTTTGCGTCTGAGTACGCCACGAGCCCACCTCACCACACGACGGAGTAAGCTACGCTTTCGGGAGGCTAGCCTGGCGGCCCGCCTTGGCGCCGCTGGCGCACAAGCACTGAACGCCCACCCGAAACGACCCAAAGCTTGTATACTTGTTGGGGAGAGGCGCTAATGCTTCATCTCCTCCCACATCTGGCTGATAGGCCTCAAGAGGTTTGGACGACCAGACCCCAGACGCGTACTGCTCCGGGTTTGCTCCAGACGGCGTCGCAGTGTTCGACGGGCGCGGTGGAGGCGCACATGCGCATTGTTGAGGAATAACCAGAGCTCCTTGGCCACACCGACCACGGAGCGGCCGTCGAGTCCCACGTGCTGCAGCATATGGGCGTAGGTGGCGCCTAGGGTGGGGAGTAGCCCCTCAAAACAGGCGCATAGCTCCTCTCGAAGCTCGGGCTGCAGTCCGATGTCCGGCGCCTGCTCTGCGGCTTTGGCGTGCTCGAGCCACTCGCGGGCGGCGCGCCAACTCGACTGCCCATCGATGGTGCCCAACGACCTCGCGTACCCAGACAGTGCCAATGCCGACACGTTGATCAGATGTCGCATGCCTAGAAGACGGCGGTCGCGTCCCCTCCGGACAGTGGGCCTTCGGTCGATCTCAGCCCGCCGGCGGGACGGGGGAGCTGCGCTGCTCGAGGAAGGTGTCGCAGTCGTAGCCTTCGGTGGAGATGCTGCCGCCGAACACACGGAGCACGGCACAGTCGTTTTCCACCTTCGACTGAGTCTGGCGGAGGATCAGGTAGGTCGAACCGGCCTGCGTCCACGCGCGGGTGATCTCGGGCGCCCCCTCTGCGTCGGGCGCGAGATCGAAGGCGCAGCAGTTGGGTTCTCCGCCTACGGTGCGAAGCTCCCACGAGTCAAGGAAGTCATGGGTGCGCTGAGCCGCGCTGTCGAGGTCGGCGTAGGTGAGACCCTCCAACCTACGACGCTGTGTCGACGGCTCGCTCGAGACCTCGACCTCGACGAAGTACGCCCCGGTCTGTGTCAGGGTGAGCGTCAGCTCGCCTACGTCGTAGACGCGCGTTCGCGGGTCGTTGGTCGGCCTGGCACGCGTCGTAGCGGCTTTCCACTCGGTACCGGCCTCCGCCTGGCGCTTGGGTAGGCCACCGACCGCTTGGGCATCCCTTAGGCCGAGGTTGGTGAGGTCTCTGGAGAGCTCGGAGAGGTACACTAGCTGGGTGCCGGTCCAGCGCCACCCGCAGACTTGCAGGTTGTCGCGTGCTCCATTGTGTCCAACCCCCGTTGCCCAGGTCCAGGCCACGAAGAGCTCATTGGCATCATCGCCGTCGGTGTCCACCAGGAAGATGGACTCGCTGCCCATGGTCGACCTCGTGCAGGGGCCATCCTCATGGGGTTCCCCGCCCTCATTCATGGGGAAGATTTGGGGACCTTCCTTTCCGGGAGCGACGAGCTGTCGTTCAATGGTGGACCGAGGCCGGACGTCGGTGTTGGTGCGGCGGAGAGTGGCCCCAGGTGGGCCGAAGTCGAGCCCAGAGATGGTGACCCAGGGGTCGGCTTGTTCTGCGGAGGCCGGAGGCATGGCTGGAGGAGGAGAAGAAGGTACCTCGGCCTGATCGGGGCTCTGCGCGATGCGCGGGGGCTCGGGCTTCGTGGGGGTGGCCAGGGGCTGCTGCGTGCACGCGAACGCGGTCGAGAGGAGCAGGAAGGTGGTCGAGATGAACGAGCGGGGCATGGGCTGGACTCTGACAGTGGAAGCTGGGCGCGGCGTGATGGTTATCGACGCGCGACCCGCCGGTCCATTCGACGAGCCGGTCGCCGCGACGGCTGGCCCACGAAGATTTTCGTAATCGGGCGTGGCCGGTGGTGCAACCTGCAGGTGGCCGGCCCCCCCGAGCCCACGTTCGCCTTCGTCGGCCAGCCGGAGGGCGTGGAATTGTCCTACGCCGATGGGCTGACCCGGCTGACCAACTCCCTTCTACCTGTGAAAGCCTCTTTCCCGTTCGCCCAACGCCTGCGTCTGCTGCGAGCCGAGCACAGCCAGGCAGGGAGCGTAGCGACCCGTAGTCAGTAGACGCTCCGTTAGCCGCGGGCCACAGCTGGTCGCCCTGGCACCCCAACGCAACTCGTGCCAAGGTGCCTGGGCCAGCACCACCGCGCGGGAGTCGACGCAAACCCCGCAACTCGTGACGACAGAATCACTTCCGTCTCACGGCCACAGCGCAACACCTGCCCTGCGGCGTCTGCTTGACGTGCCGGGTCGCCGCCAGCGCCTCGCAACATCTCCGCTCTGTCCGCGAAGGCGGCAGGGGGCTCGCCGTGGCACCATCCACCGCGCTTGACGAGGGACGGTTCAGGCTGGGACTGCACCGCCAATATGTCTTTGGCAGGGTCCAAGGGCTGTTGCCGGCCATTCTGATGGAGCGCACAAAGACCATTTCTGGAGCTCTCCCACGCTCCTGCTGGTCCGGCTCAGCGGGAAAAGCTCAACTTGCGACCGCGCCGACCAAGCCACAGGCGCAGTCGAAAGTGCATCCTCGTTCACCGGTGTGGATGGGCTCGGTGTTTCCTGTCCCGATTCAATATATCTATGCGGGATTTCACTGGATACGATATATTTGCTGGCGTATTTCATGGAGGAAGACCGCGATGGAAACGTCTCTGGAACAGTGGCTGGCAGATGTCAACGACGCAGACCTAGTCTTGGTTGCAACGGTGGTCGTGCTCTGTGAGATCGCTCATGCCGACAAAGATTATAGCGATAGCGAGCGTGTGAGTATTGAGGGTTCAGTGGCTGCGGTCTTTGGTGCCGAGACTTCTCGCGTGGCGTCACTTGTTGATATGGCGCAGCACCTTCGAAAGAGCTCGCCCGACCTTGTCTACCTCAGTCGTTGCTTAAAACAGAAACTCGCGACCCCACGCGAACGACTGGCTGTGGTCAAGGCGGGGTGGCAGGTGGTTCTGGCTGATGGCATTGTCGACGGCATGGAGGCTCGACTGGCTCAGTCCGTGTCGATGCTACTGGGGATCGGATTTCGCCAGGTTGAAGAGATACGAGATGAACTCAAGAGTTCGGTGACCCCCGCTCTGAATTAGGTCGTCGATATAGAACACAAGGTGCGGGATTCCCCGAGCCGCCCAAGACGGAGCGGAGAGAACGGCTGACGAAGACTCCAGGCCTGAGTCCCTCCCGATAGCACGGTTGGGCGGACCTGCTGTGGCGGGTGTTTGAGGACCTAGCCGGTCCGGGTGGTGGCCTCGCATGCGAGTGGACCTGAAGGGTCGCTATCCGGCGGACACCCGAAGCCGGGGTCGTGAAATTCGCCGCCGATGGAACCTTCCTGAGACTGTGGGGTGGCGGTCCCGATGCCTCGGGCTCCCAGGACGGCGTCTTCAACTTTCCCCACGGCATCGCCATCGACTACCGCGATCGGGTCTATGTGGCCGACCGCGACAATAAGTGCGTTCAGATCTTTGATACCGCGGGAACTTTCCTTGGGAAGTGGACCGATATTGGCTACAACTAGGGAATCGCCTTTGGTCCCGACCAAAGCCGTGGCGGCTTTGCCTACCTTGCCCAAAAAGGCACCGAGACTCTGCCCTGGTTGGAGATCGATTCTGGCCGCGTCGTGGACCAATGGGGCGGCATCAGACGCAGTCCGGGCAAGCTCGATGGCGTGCACGACAGATCGGCCTGAAAGCCACCCCAGGCCCGCAGTGACCACAGCTGTCCATACGAGCAGACTTGCTCTAGCGCGTTTTTTAGATTGATGGGCTCACCTGCGTCTGTGGCGGACACCTCACCCTTCACGCCGTCGTTCGCCCGCCCGCTACGCTCGTCGTCCTCGACAGCCTCGAACGCTGCGCGCAACGCCAAGCACGGGGGCCACCATTGCCCCAACTCGCGTCCGCCTGAGCCGCCGAGCTACCGCTGGGTTGGTGCACAAGCACGGAACGCCCACCCGAAACGACCCAAGGCCTGTATACTGGTGGGGGAGACACGCTAAAGCTTCTTATCCGCTTCCAAGGTGCTGAACGAGGACCACGCGAAGCGCCAGGCCGAGCTGAAGGCCCTTACCCGGACCGGCCTTCCCGATCTCGACACCGTCGCCAGTTTTCCGACCGTAGTCGCGTCCATCGTCAAGCGTCGTGAGTCCGTTCTCAAGCAGCAGCGAACCGAATGGAAGGAACTGAGCGACAAACTCAAGGGGCTGGTCCAACAACAGAAGCGCCTCAATGACTCGGTTCCCGAGGACGTCCCGGAATTGTTGAAGCGTGCACGGGACTGGTTCATCAGCTTCACGCACAAGAGATATGTGCTGGAAATCAGTTCCGATGGGCTGTTCCAAGCACTCGACACACACACGCAGCAGCGACACAGCCTGTCAGAGTTGTCCGATGGCACGAGCCGTCCTGACCTTGGCCCAGACCCGACAGATCTTCTATGCCACATCCAGCCTTACAGAGGTCGCCCAGTGGCAGGCGGTCGCCGAAGCCCACCAGATCGCCCCTCCCCACGTCGGAAGATGATGTTCCTCTGAAATTTATGAAAACCTCGGCGCGGTGCACGCCCCGGCCCAGCAGGGCTTGAAGCACGTCGGTCATCCAAAGCCGCTCTGCCTTGGACTCGGGACGGATCGACCTCGGAGACATCGAGCGTCTGGTCCGGTTCTGCTGCGACATCACTCAGGTTCAGCCGTCCTAGGAAGGCCAACGGATCCCTGGTCCTAGTAGGCGCCCAACGCCCAAGACACCAGCAGGCCCAGAGCACCGGCCGCCGGCAACACCATCAGGACACTGACTTTAAACCGGACGAGAGCCACGAGTGCCGCCCCAAAAATGGCGAACACGGGCAGTGCATCCACGGTCCACTGACCCGACAGTTCCCAGGGCGGAACCACTGTTGCCAAAATCAAGACCGCTGCCGCGGCAATCATACCGACCACCGCACCCCGAACCCCCCGAAGGGCTCCTTGGACACGTCGGCTGGACCGAATCTGGTCTAGGATTTGAGTGGCCGCGACCATCAGCATCGCAGGTGGGGCAAAGATGGCAAGGGTTCCCACCGCACCGCCAATCACGGCCCACACGGCTCCGTGGACCATCATGACGCGCTGCCCGATAAAGGCCGCGCTGATCATGATGGGGCCGGGCGTGATCTGACTAAATGCAATCCCGTCGTTGAACTCGGTGGGAGTCAGCCAGCCCTGCTGACTGACCACCACATCCATGATCATGGGAATGAAGACATAGCCGCCACCAAACAACATCACGGACAATCCCGAGAAGGTGACTGCCAGCTCCGCAAGCCCGTCCTCGGGTAACGGAGGCTGAGCCAAATACACGGCCGCCAAGCCCAAAGGCAGAAGGACCACCGGCACCAGACGCTTCAGGTCCAACGTCCCCGATGGGGAACCCAGATCCTCGTCAGGGGCCAACAGAAAGGCGCCCAGCGAGGCGGCCACTGCCAACAGGAACAAGTTGGACATCACCTTTGCGTCCGCCGCGACCAGCCACGGAAGTGCGAATGCCAATCCACACATCAGGCCCGGAACCCAACCGGTGATGGCCTTCTTTCCAAGGCGCCAGACGCCCCCCACAATCACGGCCGATACCGCAGGGACGATGCCCGCAAAGAAGGCTTCCAGCATCGGCAGGTCTTGGGCCACCCCGAAGTACAGAAACGTCAGCAGAGTCACGAGCACAAACGTCGGTGTCAAAATCCCAATGAACGATGCCATGGCGCCCGATAGACCGCCGACCCGATAGCCCACGTACGTGACCGTATTCACCGCCTGCGGCCCCGGCAGCACGTTGGCCAGCGAGATCCCGTCCAACATGTCTTCTCGTTCAAGCCATCCCTTGTCCCGAACGACCACCTCCTCCACGACCGAAATCAGCGCCATGAAGCCGCCAAATGCGACGCAGCCAATCTTGAAGAAGATCCACCCGAGCTCGGCTGCACTCGGCGGGGTTCGACTCGAGCTCAAGAGGACACAGAAGCGAAGCGCTTCGCCAGGCTGCCGCTGATCAACCACAATAGCCGGGATGCGAGTTTCGGTGAATCCTCCATCATCTGCTGCATCCGAACCCAAGACAAACGCAAGAGGCGCGTGTCCGAGGCCGCCCGCAGTGTTCGCGTCCTCGGCATCGACGACAACATGCCCACCTCACCCACGCAGGCCCCTCGTTGCAAGGTGACGAGCACCTCGGACCCACTTAGGACCTCCACCGTCCCGGCGACGATGAAGAACATGTGGTCCTCCACGGAGCCTTGCTCAATGAATTGCGTGCCCTTGGTCATGTGTTGTTCTTCGAGGTAGCCCAGCAATTCCACCAACTGCGAGTGGTCCAGTTCATCTAGATACTGGACCCGCTCCGTCATCACGCTCAACTGGTCCTTGCGTCGGGCTGCATCCTCTACATCCATCATCGAACGACGCTCAATCTTGAGGCGGTCGTTTTCCCTCTGAAACGACTCGATTTCCTCGGGTCCATAGTTCCTTTCGCTGCCGCTTTCTGTCGCCACCCGGTCGTAGCCGAGCGCATCGAGCTCGGGGCCCGCCACCGACTCGCAGATCTGAATTTCCGCTTGGCTGAGGCCCAGGAGGAACTTCCGAGAATTGTTCCGCATCAGAGGCCGGTCCACGTTCTCCCACAACTGGCTGCGCCCCGACGCAGTCCGAGCCTCCGTAGACCGATGAAACTCCATCATCTCGGGCTTGAACGCCATGCCCATAAATTCGCAGAGCGACCGAAGCAGGGGCTCGGGGTTCGTGATCAACTCTTCGTAGCAAACGGGAAAGAACCGATCTGACCCTACGACTTCCCGCACCTTCATCGCGGCCTGCTGAAGCGACGCCCACCTCTTTGAGATGAAGTACGGGTGCTTCTCACCGACCACGGCACGGCTGAAGGACAGCGTCACGTCTCGTACGTCCCGGTGCAGGTACAGGTACAGGGCGCCCGAGAAATGATCTTCGATCTCGTTGACGTACTCAGAGTACTGCATGCTCTTACACGCCCATGTATCCAGGCCCCGGCTGCTCGCATACAGGTCCATGATGGACTCAAAGATCGCGATACATGTTCGATGCCGGCATCCTGCGGCCACCTGCGCTCGATCGAGGGGACACACCTCGGACCACGCAACGGGGTTCCGGTCCACCAACCGGCAGACATCGTCGACGAGATGCTCCCAGTTGGGTTTCAAAGACAGGTCGCCGTACGACGCCTCGAGCGGCAACATGCGCTTGAGTATGTGGGGTGGGTGGGGAGCCGCCACACCCGCCTGAGACAACATCAAACGCAGTAGGTTGGAGCCCGATCGCTGCTCGCCGATAATAAAGATGGATTTCACGGAACTCTCTGGATGGATGGATGGATGGATGAAAACAACGACACGTTCCTGCCCAACCCGCAATCTGTGTCGTGCCGGTCCCGCGCCGAGCGACCAGAGCGTACACCATCGGTCATTCTCCGAAAGACTCGCCTACCCCGTCAACTACCCAAGTCAAAGTTAGGAGCGCAACGAATCAACGAGTCAAATCCCGAGCACTCACCTTTGGCCTACGAGTCAGGCGCTCCGCATGGGGGCGTTCCAACATCAGCCGGGTATTGATCGCCCAACCCGCTCCCTCCAGCAACGAGGCAAGGTCTCGCTTCCGCAGGCGCAACCATGTCGCAAAAGCGACAGGGATGGCGTAGAGCAGGAACGGCACCATCAGGATACCGAGCAAGATCAGCATCAGGGCCAGCGGAAGCGAAAGAACCTGAAGGATTCCCTGCGTGGCTTCTGGCAACGCTTGAACAACCGGAAGGGCCAGAACACCCGTGGCCAGAGCCCCTGCTCCGGACCAGATCACATCCACCACGTAGGCAGCAGCCGAGGCCACTGCAGCGAGAGCAATACCCGCACCCGCAGCCAACATGGGTAGCTGGCCCGTCATGGACGACCCGCCCGAACTCGCCGCTTCTGCGGGCGGTGGAGTCACCACCGCGGGGTCTGCCAACTCGGCTGATTCGCCCGCCGTAAGTGCCGACTGACCCGAGCTGGACACCCGGTCCGTGGCCGTGGTCGCGTTGCTGGTCACCGATGTATTCATCTGGTTGCTTGACGAGGTCGCAGCCTTGTCCGCCGCAGACTGCACAGCGCTGCTGATCCGCCGGAACGGACCGATCACGGCCTCCCAAATGCTGATAGGACTGGACGAGATCTTTCGGATCTGAGCGTGCATCTCACCCCCGTCTGCCGGAAAGAACACTCCCCACTGACCCTCAATAAGGTGTCCCCGCTGACCCGCCGTCACCGGAACCGCAATCTGATCGGTCCAAGCCCCCCCCTTCTCCCCGATCATCACGAACATCGTAAAGATAGGACTCATGCCGCCGAATTTCTCCGCGCGACCTGCATTGGACACCCGTACCGAGAGGTCGAATTCCCGGCCATCCATCACCAGCCGTCCTTGCTCACACAACGCCGTCTTGTCCGGATCGATCAGCTCGGGCATGGAGACCATGTTGGTGGTGAATCGAAGGAGGTTAGCCTGGAACAAGATCAACTTCTCAAGCAGTTCCAAGCCCTCGACGGCCACGGCCCCCGCAACACTCTGCGCCAGCAGCGCCTCTGAGCGCTCGACCAGCGTGGCGTCCGAAACCCGAGTCCGCAAGAGGTCCAGTGTCTCGTCCCCAGCCGCGTCTGCGGGCTTTGAGTCCAGCCAAGCACCGTGAGCGGACACACGCCCCCGAACCTCATTCCAACTCTGCCGAGTCAAGGTGCGGGTCCCTTCTCCCAATAAGGGCTCAACCGCGGAGGTGAACAGCGCCGCAACCCCAGCAAGCCAGGCGGGATTCAGCGTCCCACCTCCATCGAGGACCCCGTCTGCTCGGGGAACCGCGAGGGGGGCCCGCGCCAGAAGTGCCTTCGCCTGCTCGGGCTCGAGAAGGTCGGTACCCGATGCATCCACCTTAGCCTTGGCAGCCAGATCTGCGTCCAACGCAATCGCGTCGCACAGCAGAAAGTATTGGTCTACCTTGTCAGCGATGGACAGGACCGCCGCATGTGCTGCACCCGTGTCCTCGCCAAGAGGCATGACATCCGAGGACTCGACAACCTGCCCAGCATCGACCCAAGCAAGCCACGCGCCACCCGCCTCGATGAAGGCGTCAATGGACTCCCGGTCGACCGCCAAATCTCCGCTCGGGTGTGTCGTTCCGCCCGTGACCGCCATCACATGGGACAGGAAACCCTCCAACGCCTCGTCGTCCACCGCCGCGGCAGGCAAGATCCGACCCGCTGCCGATAGTCCACGAGCCACTTCCTCAGCCAGGACCTCGCGCACACGGTCGAGCTCCACCGAACCCGCGTCTCCGGCCACCTTCTGCGCGGCGTCCAAGATCGCGTCTCCGTCCGAGCCTTCGACGCGAATGGAAGGCAGGGGCAGCTCGGTACTGCCCGACTCCAGGCCCGTCATGGAGCTCAAGTGGTCGAAGGTCCACGACAGTGCATCTCGGAGTTCATCGGACCGAATACGGCCATCCGAGTCCGTGTCGAGACCGACGTAGAACTTCGGATCTCCGCGCAGTCCATTGACCGGCGCAGCCGTAGCAACCCAGTAGGCATCGTCGAGTTCCGTCACGCCTCGAAGCGCTTCAGCGCTCTCGATAACGGGATGCAACCCGCGCCCCAGCAAACGGAAGCGTGTAGGCAATGACATCTATCTATCTCCTCTTACTCGCGCGCTCTCTACCCAGTGGACCCGCATTCAGCAACGAGGTCATTCCTTCAGACGCTTCCAAAGCCGGGCGCCTTCAGACCCAGAGCGAGCCTCTATACTTCTGAAAAATCGAATCGTTCTAATTCCCACACCGCGTGCAATCTGAAATGCGGTGTGACCGACCAAAAAGTCGTGGGTCACACGCCGTCCTCGACACTGTCGTCGCCCTCCCGAACAGACAGGTCTCCCCCCGGCCCGGATGCGTCAGCTGTTCGATGGTCGTGCACCACCCAATTGACCGGAGCCCCTGCGACCACCTCGACCGCTACCTGCTCGCTTCACCGTTCCGAGCGAAGTCGAACAGGACGGTTCCGCGGTTATCGCAGGTGTAGGACTTACTTCCTCCATAACCGCTCGGGAGGCGCTGGTCAGCATTCCGACCACCGCGATGGCGGTGAGAATCTTCGAACTCGATGGCTTTCAGACCGTGGCGCTGTTGGCCTCCATCGACTTCGCTGCGGCCGAAGATGCGAACGTGGAAGCAAGTGTCTGGGGCGATCAGCTGGTGATTACAGATTACACAGACGTCGAGGGGTCAACCGTGCGCGGCTACTTCGAGGGGCCGCTGTCTTTAAGCGAGCTGTATTAGATCGGTGGTGGCCGCTCCCCGAGCTGATAGAGTGGCCACCCGAGGACTCGAATGCCTGTAGAACACCGTGAACTCAAGCCGAAAATGACGCCTTTCCTTTGGCCTCGCCTTGCCGGTGCGTTTGTGGTCACCGGTGCCGTGTCGCTGATGTTCGTCATCGGCGTGCTCGCCGTTGATGTGAAGGTGTTGCTCGCCGCGCGGCCGGTACTCTGGGTGGTGATTCTGGTCCCGTCCCTGTACGGCGCCTACGTGGCCTTCAAGAAGGAACGCTACGAAATCCACACGGACCATCTGGTCTGCCACCGCGGTGGCCTGCTCTCGGACGGCCGTACCGAGCTCGACGTCCGCAACATTACCCACGTGCGTCTGCGGCTGCCATTCTTGCGACATCGGCTGTTCGGAATCGGCGATGTTCGTGTAGAATCAGCCGGTAGCGCTGCGTCTGAGATCACCTTCGAGTCCATTATTGGCCCGGAGGTCGTCTTCGAAGAGGTTGTGGAGAAGATGCGGGCCAATGGCTACGCGCTGGAGCAGGGCAAGGTGCTCCACGAAGAGTCTCCGGGCGTTGTCGGAGCGCTCACAGACGTCGTTCAAGTGGGCATCGGCGGCGGCGTCAGCCTGTTGTTTCTGCTCTCCTTTGGCGTGGGCCTGCTTGCGGATATTAGCGTCAACGGCGGCTCCGCCCTAGGCGCGGTGCTGATGGTGCTCGGGCTGTTTGTGTCCGTCATCGGGCCAGTTTCGGTACTGGCGGGCTTGGTGATTCGCTACCTCGACATGACGCGCCGCACCTATGTTGTATACGACGACGCGGTGGCCTACAAAGAGGGGTTCCTCACGGTCGACAACGCACTTATCCCTTACGAGAACATCGCTGATGCCAGTACCAACCGGACGATCTTCGACCAGATGTTGGGCCTGTACGACGTCAAGGTGAGCTGTCAGGGAAGCGGCAGCGAGATTCTGTTTCGGAGGCTGTCTCGCGGCGAGGCACTGCAGTCCGCCATCTCGGACTTGGTCGCCAAGGCCGGCGCCAAAGCGCGCGAAGTCACCGAACAACAGGCTTCGACGGAAGAGGACGCTACGGCTGACGGTGAGCCGGCCTCGTCTTCCAACGTGATTGCTGCGCGCAAGCTGGTCAACCCCGATGAGGCGTGGACCGCCGAGCTCAAGATGAACCCGGGCCGGGCCGTCGCCCCCTTGCTGGTCACCTTGCCGTTTTTTCCGGTGTGGTTGATCGCCACTGTGGGCATGTACATCAAGGCCTCGCGGACGGTGTTCACCATCGGGCCCAACACCATGGCCAACAGCTACAACTTTCTGGGCTCCACCCATCAAGAGTTCGCCTACGACAAGGTCACGGGCGTACAGGTCAGCCGCTCGCCGATTGACGGCCTATTTAAGACGCTCACGGTGCAGATCTGGTCCATCGGCGCGCCCCAGCCCCTCAGGATCGCCCACGTGGCCGAGGACTCGATCAACCTGCCGGCACTGCTGCGTCAGTGCGGTATCGACGCCTCCAACCCGGCCGAGGGAGCACTGAAACAGAGCTTCGGCCCCAAGGTGTGGGCCATCCAGAACGTGCCGGCGTTCGTCACTCTGACGTTCATCCTCCTGGGACTGTTGTTCGCCGCGGTGTTTACCAGCCCATTGATTCTGATCGTTGCTCCGTTCCTGCTGTTGCTGCCGCTTCCCATGGCAGTGGTCACGCGTCTGCGTGTGAACCGCCAAAAGCTGACCTTTCACAAGGAGCACCTCGAAGCGCAGACGGGCATTTTCTACCGAGACCACGTCTATGTTCGCTACAACGACGTGAAGAAGGTTTCCACAAGCAGAATCCCGTTCACGGACCAGGGGACCCTCACGGTGTACGTTGCCGGCGAGCGCATTCAGAAGAACGAGAAGGGCCAGGACACCGGCATGAAGATTCCCTACAGCCTCACCGGCGCCTACATCGAGGGGATTTCGCTGAAGG